>JAISAK010000039.1 GCA_031266695.1 Treponema sp. | reverse complement strand
TTTGGCGGCCCGGATAAGCAAATGCGTAGCATTTGCAGGGCCGACAAAATGTGGCGGAGGCCGAGCCGCCTACCGGAAGCAAAGCGTAAACAGTCCTGTTATGCGAAGTGGCGATATTATTGAACTATATCCTTCCTTTCAATATTTTGTAACAAATTTGCTGTATTTTGTATATTCTTGTCTTTATTTAATAACAAATCCTTTAATTCATTATTATATTTTTCTATCTTATTTAACAAAAAATACACCATTTCTCTTTCCAATTTATTATTTGATCTTATTTTTTCATTTTTTTGTTCTGCAATAATTTTATCAAGTATTTCCAATGCTTCATTATAGTATAAATTTGCATTTTCAATATCATGTAATAATTCATATGAATATCCGATATTCAAGTTTACGATAATTATATATGATGATGGGATATTTTTATTTAAAGCAATATTATATTCATCTATTGCTTTTCCATAATCTTTTAACTGTTTATATACAAATCCTGAATTATAATATGGCAAAAAATATGTCTCATCTTTTTCTTTAGCTTCATTTAATAACATTAATCCATATATTAAATTTCCTGAACTAATTTCTTCCATTGCTTTATTATTTAATTCAATTGCTTCCTTATTATAATTATATTCTTTATGACATGACACTAAAATAAATATAATTCCAATAAAAAAACATATTTTTACTTTTGTATTAAAATAATTATCGTTCTCTATATATTCCATAGGTAGTCCTTATTATTTATACACTGTTTTATTTATATTGTCAAGTAATTTTATCTCCATTTCGCCTAACTGTATATATCTGTACATAAGGGTTTACCTTTACTCAGCCGTTCTCTGAACAGGGGCTTGATGCCGCCGGCGGATAAAATGGACATGGCGTGTTCACTCATGGGCGGGCAGGAAAGAATTTCTCCGGTCCGGGCAAGGGTGATTTCTCCCGCGATTATATCTACCGTCACTTCATCGCCGGTTTGTACTTTGGCGCCGATGCCGGAGCAGGTAACAAGGGGCAGCCCCAGGTTTATGGCGTTCCGGAAAAATATGCGGGCGAAGGACTCGGCTACAACCACGCCGGCGCCCATCTGAATAAGGGCAATGGCAGCGTGTTCCCGGCTGGAACCGCAGCCAAAGTTGGTTCCCGCGACGATAACGCCGCCTTTGGGAAAGCTTCCCGCGATATCGGGGTTCACCCCGTAAAGGCAGCGCTTGCCGATTTCCTTCGGATCTACAATTTCCAGAAAACGGCCGGGGAAAATTTGATCCGTATCAATATTCTTGCCCAGGACAAGGACCTTGCTGTTAAATTGGGTCTGCATAATTCTCTCCTATAACAAAGTCCGGGGGTCGGTAATTTTGCCTTTCAGTACCGAAGCGGCAACCGTTGCCGGAGACGCCAGATAAATCTGCGCCCCGGTACTGCCCATTCGTCCGGGAAAATTACGATTTGACGCGGTGATACAAACTTCGTCCGGCGCAATGACTCCTTCGTGAGCGCCAAGGCAGGGGCCGCAGCCGGGCGTGGAAAGAGTAGCGCCTGAGTCCATCAAGTCTTGAATATAACCAAGCTTCATTGCTTCTTTCATCACCTCCGCCGACGCGGGGATAACCACAAGCCGGACATAGGGAGGAATTTTTTTACCCCGCAGAATTTCCGCGGCTTCGGCAAGATCTTCTACCCTTCCGCCGGTACAGGCGCCCACAAAGCCTTGATGCACCTCCACGTCCCCAATCTCCTCAAGGGGTTTTACATTATCAACACTGTGCGGCACGGCAACCTGGGGAGATAGTTTTCCGACATCAAAAACATAAGACTCCGAATACACATAGCCCGGATCGGTGGTTTGCGCCTCAAAAGGACGGACGGCGCGGGTAGAAACATAATCCAGTACCGCCCTGTTAGGCTGCATGTACGCGGTTTTGGCTCCCATCTCCACAGCCATATTGCAGATCACCATACGGCCGGGGAGATCCAGCCCCTCAACATAGGAGCCGGTAAAATCAATGGCCTTATACACCGCCCTGTCGGCTTTGAGGCTTCCCAAAATGTGCAGAATTACGTCCTTGGGGCAGACTCCCCCGGGGGGCGTACCATTGATGCGAATTTCGATAATCTCCGGCACCCGGAACCATAGCTCGCCGGAAATCATTATAGTAGCCATATCGGTAGCGCCCACACCGGTTCCGAAGGCGCCCAGCGCCCCGTGGGTTGTAGTATGGGAATCAGTGGCGACAATGATCATGCCCGGATAGATAAGGCCGGATTCTATCATTACCTGGTGACAGACTCCCGCGTTGGTATCAAAGTGATATTTGAGTTTATGCTCCTTCGCAAAATCCCGCATTTCCCGGTGGATTTGGGCTGTCTGAATCGTCGGCGCCGGGGCGTAATGATCAAATACAAAGGCCAGACGGGTATTGTCCCAGACCCTGGTTCCGTTCATTTCCCTGAAGGAATATAAGGTTTGCAGATATAAATCGTTCATTTCCGCAAATTCGATTTTTGCGCTGATCATCTGGCCGGTCCGAATTTCTCCTCCGCCGCTTGCCCTGACAAGTATCTTTTCTATTGCGTGCATTCATCATTCCTTGCAATCAACAACCGCGCGGCAGAGTAGTTGCTTACGCAACATCAAGGGCGGGGTATTAAACCCTCAACACGAATAAAATTCTTCACCCTTCTATCCCAAAACCCTGATATTTGCCGGTGGGCTGCCGCGTTTCGCAGTCCGCCGAATCGACCCGCGCGCCGGGCGGTCCCCGGCGGAGCCAGCGGAGAAAACATTCCAGCTTTTCGGCGCTGCCTTCGGCCCAGACCTCCACATCCCCGTTGTAGTTATTGCGAACCCAGCCGCGTATTCCAAGGCGGCAGGCTTCATTGCGGCAGGTGTAACGGAAGCCCACACCCTGCACCCGTCCGCTGATGCGGATGTAAAAGGCTTTTCCCGCGCCGCCGGCCGGTTTTACTTTTTCCGGCATATCAGAATCCTGCCGTTTGCGCCGGCAAAGATTTATATCTCACGTTCTTCCAGATACCGCTGAATCGCCGAAGCGGAAAAACCTTCGCCCCTCAGCAGATATTTGAGGGAATACAGATCCGTTTTTTCCCCGGCGGCCGGATACCTCCTGTTTACATAATGGTTAAGAAGTTCCGTCTCGCGTTCCCGGTCAAGGCAGCTTTTCAGGGCGGCTTCCGCGTCATTCCGGTCTATGCCGCGGCCGCAAAGAGCGGCAAGAAGACGGCGGGGGCTGCCGGTACGGCGGCCAAGGTGGGATTCCAGCCAGAGCCGGGCAAAGCGCCGGTCGTCAAGCAGCTCCAGCTCCGCAAGGCGGGATACAACGGCGCCGACGCAGGCCGCCTCATGACCGCGCCGTTCCAGTTTGCGGGAGATTCCGAATACCGTCTGCTCCGCCCGTGCGATAAGGCGGAGGGCGGCTTTTTCCGCCGTAAGGCACTCTGAGGCAAAACGGAAGGCCCTATCCTCATCGGCGCTGATTTCCCGGCCTTCGGCTTTTTCCTCGGCGTAAAGCTCATCGTTAAAAAGCGGAGGCAGATAGCAGGTCTTAAACCAAAAAAAAGAACCGTCGGAAAGCTCAATTTTTTTAAGCTCTTCACCGGTTCCTGATTTTACGGAAACTATAGTCATGTTTAAGACCTGCATACAACACGAAAACACGCCGTCAGGCGGTACGGGGCATAATAGCCGCCGCCCCCGCATAAAGAGCGCGGACCCCCGCGCTGAAACTAACGCTTGGAGAACTGAAAACGCCGCCGGGCTCCGGCCTGGCCGTACTTTTTTCGTTCCACCATCCGGGGATCGCGGGTAAGGTAACCGTTACTCCGCAGGCTGGCATAATTCGTGTGATCCGCCTGGCAAAGCGCCCGGGCAAGACCGTGACGGCAAGCGCCGGCCTGACCATTGGCGCCGCCGCCATAAACATTGATCAGAACATCGTATTTATTTTCATTGGCCGTAACCATAAGGGGCTGACGAACCATCACGGCGTGTTCCCCCTGGGGAAAATACTGGACCAATTCTTTTCCGTTTATGCTGATCCTGCCGCTCCCATCCCGAACATAAACACGGGCAACCGAGGTTTTCCGCCTTCCGGTACCAATTCCAAGATTCTTAATCATCCATTTACCTCTTATAAATCAATGGCCCTTGGGTTCTGCGCACTATGGGGGTGGGAAGCGCCGGCGTAAACTTTGACGTTCTTTGCCAATTTTCTGCCCAGCGGGCCCTTGGGAAGCATACCCTTAATGGCGTTTTCCAAAGGAACTGTAGGACGCCGGGCGAAAAGTTTTTCGTAATTTTCGGCCTTAAGCCCCCCGGGATAGCCCGAATGACGATAATACATTTTCTGCTGGACTTTTCTGCCGGTAACCACGATTTTGTCCGCGTTTACAACTATCACAAAATCCCCTGTTTCCTGGTGGGGAGCGTAGTTCGGCTTGTTTTTTCCCCTGACAATGGATACAACCTTGGCCGCAA
>JAISAK010000343.1 GCA_031266695.1 Treponema sp. | reverse complement strand
CCGCCGGGCCCGCGCCGGAAGAAGCCGCGGAGAGCCGCGCAAGCCAGGCCTTGAGAAAAAGCACCTGTTCCCGGTGGCCCGGAGCGACAACCCCGCCCGACAATCCCCAGGCAAGCAGAAAATCCAGGTGGCTGAGAAAAACGTTTTCCCCTCCGGCGCGATCGATCCACAGCTTCATATCCGCCTCAAGGCCGGCGAAGAAACCGGCGAAGCGCTCCCCTCCCCGCCGGAGCAGTTCCTCCGGTTTCAGCCGAATCTTTTCAAGGGGCCCGCCCCCCGCGTAAAAGCCCAGGGGGAAAAGCCCGATTGCCTCAAGATCGCCGCGGCGCGCCCAGCGCCGGTCAAAGAGAAGATATTCCCGATCCATGCGCAGGGAAACTTCTTTCGCGGAGTAGCGATACCCTCCGCAGGAGACAAGCGGGACGGCGCGGGCCGCTCCGGCAAAGCCCTGCTTTTCCGCAAACGCGCCAAGGATAAGTGAAAGTTCGCTTCTCTTAATAAAGACCGATTCTTCCGCAAGAAGCCGTCCGGTTTTTTCCGCGCCGAATTGCCAGACAAGCCGCGCGTGAACCTCGGCAAAGCGCGGAATATCCTCGCCGCGCAGAAGCAGCCGGAGCGGAGAGCCGGAGGCGCCTGCCGGATTTTCAAGGACGCCGGAGGCTCCGGCCAATTCCCTCAGCGTCGCGGCGTCAATTATTTCGTAAACCGTGTTTTGGTAATAACGGTGATGGGGAAGGCCGGCAAGGGGCTGCCAGGCCGCTTCGCCGGTTTTGCGTATTTCAATGATGACTGGCCCCACTCCGGGAAAATCCGTCCTTCCCCCGCCGTCCGGGCCGCCGGCAAGGACAAGTTCCATGATCCGCTCTCCGGCTCCGGCAAGACGGGGCCCCTTTTTTATCAGGGGATTCGGCCCGCGATTAATAAGATGGAGGAGGGCGCGTCCCCTTATCTCATCCTCCGCAAGGGCCGCGGCGCTTCCGGCTCCTTCCCCGGCGCGGGGCAGCCGGTAGGTTTTGCCGCCCCCGCGAAAACGGCCCCCGCCCAGGTCCCGCGCGCCGGAGGGAATCCGCCGTACAAAAACTCCCTCCCGGTACTCAAGGGTAAAAAAGGGAAAATCAAGAATGACATCGTTCTTTTCTGTCCCCATGCGCATAGTATAGCATGAAGTCTTCCCGGAATCCGGTAATTGAGTATTTTGTAAAGACTAAACACAGAGAAATAAAAATAACCGCGAAGTCAAAAAAGTGAGAAAAAGAAGCGCTTTAGCCTTCCTTCTTCGACTTCTTCGACTTTGCGGTAAAATTCTAAAGCCTGTCATTTACCGGCAGTCTTAATCCCGGCCGGTTCCCAGCGGAACCTTCAAGGCCGAATCGTCAAGCACGATGAACACCCGGCCTTCGCGCAGAAGACGGCGGTTTTCCTCGGAGGAGATGATGAGCAGGGCATCCTCGCGGTCTATGATGGGGTCGGTGGGCCTTTCGCCGAAAACGCCGCGGGCAAGTATGCGCAGGGGCCTGCTGCCGGCGGGCGCCAGGGATCCGGCGGAAAGGCCGGAACCAAAAACGTCATCCGATGGCGCATAACGGATCATCGAATCCCTTGAAGGATCCAGCATGCTCCGCTCATAGACAAGGTTCATGCCGGTGTCCCATATTTTCGGGAACAGACAGGGCTGAAGCGGGGCGGAACCTTTTCTGCCGTGGACGGGCAGCTCCCCGGAAGCGATAATGATGATCCCCGTGTAGGCCGGGACGGGAACGGGGCTCAGGGTCCGCATGGTTTCGGCCGGACGGCGGTGACGCAAAAGCGTTGAACTAAGGCCGGCAAGACTCGCCGAGTAGGAAACCCGGAGACTGCGGAGATCGGGCGAAAGGACGGGGGCAAGGGCCTTTGCCCCGAGGGCGAAATTTTCCGCTTCCGCAAGGCTGTATTCTCCCCTCTCGATAAGATCGGCAATTGTGGAAGACGAATCCACCGGCAGATCCAGAAGGCCCGGCCTGATAAGCCTGAGATATTCCGATTCGATCAGCGCTTCTCCCCGGGTTCTCCCGGTGGGCAGTTTGATATTCGCCGAAGCCAGATCCAGGGAAACGGCGGCGGTTATTTCCATTTTGTCCCATTCAAGGATACCCTTCAGCCCCACCTCGGGCTGCCCGAAAAGAGCCGGGGCGCAGAATATCAGCAGGACGGCAAATTTTTTCATTCTCTTACTTATTTTATCGGAACTTTCAGGCTTTTTCCTTCGGGAAGAATCTGATTCAGGGTCATGCCATTGGCCCCGGCCAAAAGCTCGGGATCAATCCCGTAGGCCAGGGAAAGAGACCAGAGGGTTTCGCCCCGCTTGACCAGGTGGGTTCCCCCGAAAGAAAGATTTTCCGCCTCCGCCGTCTTTCCCCGGTAGGGCGCCGTTTCTTTAAAAGCCGGAAGGATCAGGGTTTCCCCGATTTTAAGGTAACGTTTCAAAATACCCGGATTGAGCTGATCAATGAGAGAAAGGCTGACGTCGTAGTGCCGCGCAAGGGCGGAGAGGGTGTCTCCGTACTTAACCGTGTAGCGGTAATACTCAAGAAGCTTAAGATCCGGCCTTTCCAGAGCTTCCGCAATCAGCGGAAGGACCGCGGCGGGAACCTTAAGCTCATAGGCGGGATCCGGGGGGGTAATTCCGTAGGTAAGCTCCCGGTTTCCCCGGAGAAGAAGTTCCCCGTCAATACCCGTTTCGGCGGCAAGGAGATCCAGCGCGAGGGATCTGCCCACGGCAAGGTTTGCCCATTCGGGCGCTTCCTGCCAGCAGTCAATGTTGAAACGGCGGGGCTGGGACAGAATCCAGGCCACGGCCAAAAATTTCGGCACATAGTGGACGGTTTCGTCCCGCAGCTCTTTTTTTTCGCAGAGGATCCAGTAATCCCGGATTCCCGTCCGGCCGATAGTCCGGTTTACGGCGCCCAGCCCCGCGTTGTACGCGGCCAAAGCCAGGGGCCAGCTTCCGAAGTAGCGGAAATTTTCTTCCAGCTTTTGCAGGGCGCTTCTGGTTGATTTCTGAAAATCCCGCCGCTCATCCATCATGTCGTTTACTTTCATGTTGAAGGGGCCGATGCTGTTCAGCATAAACTGCCAGAGCCCCACCGCCCCCGATTTACTCCGCGCCGCCGGCTGAAACCCCGATTCGATAACAGGGAGGAAGGCCAATTCCGCCGGCAGCCCCCGTTTGGCGATTTCTTCCTTAATGAAGGGGATATAGATGCTTCCCCGCCGTATCACCGCGTTGAGCCAGGCAATGCCGCCGGGAGCGGAGTACTCCCCGATGTACCGCCGGGTCAGGGCCTGTTCCAGAGCTTCGGGGATCAGTAGTGAAGAATCCGGTATCGAAGAGGCCGGCTTCGAAAAGGCCGGGGGGGAAGGTTCGGAATAGCCGGGGTAATCGGGGGAAATTTCCGCGCCGGCTTCGGTCCGCGAAAAAAAGGCCTGCCCGGAATTTGCCGCGGAGAGGACGCGGAGAGGACGCCCCGCGACAGCCCCGCGCGGGCCGCCGCCTTCCGGCGCCGCGGGT
>JAISAK010000329.1 GCA_031266695.1 Treponema sp. | reverse complement strand
CGCTGTCCCCGCACATCGGCAAAGTCCCCGGCGCCGGCGTCCGCGTCAAAAGCTCCATTGGCCGCCTTATTTGTATACAGAGTATTTGCACCCAGCGCCTGATCGGCAGGGCCCTTGAGCCGAACCTCCGAGCAGGGCAGTACGCCGGCGGTATCTCTGACAAAAAGGGCGTGTACCGCTTCCCGCAGGCTGGCGGCGGCGGTAAAATGCGCGCCGGCGGGGGCCGCGCTTTCCCCGAAAGGTTCCGCCGTTCCGTCCCGGCCGGGGCACAGAATCGCCGCTTCCCGCGCGTTTTCTTCGGGTACGATAAATTCGTTTATTCCGTTTTCCAGGCCGGCCGCCACGGCCGCAAGTACGCCCCGCACGGGCCGTATCCTGCCCGAAAGTTCCAGTTCCCCCAGTACAAGCAGGTTGCCGGGAACCGGCGCAATTCCCGCGGCCCCCATCACCGAAAGGGCAATAGGCAGATCCAGGGAGGCTCCGTCTTTCCGCAGGCCCGCCGGGGCAAGGTTAATTAAAATTCTATCAGGGGGGAATTCAAACCCCGAATTTCTAAAAGCCGCCCTGACCCGTTCACGGGCTTCCCGTACCGCGCCCTCCGCAAGACCGGTAATGTCTATCCCCGGAATCCCCCTGCGAAGATCCGCCTCGACACGGACAATGATTCCGCCGGCCCCATAGGGCGTATAGGCCATTACGCTCATACAGTTCCTCCTGCGGCATTAATGGCGCGGCCCTGCACGGCGCTTCAATTTTTTTAAAAGATTTTAATGAAGAACCTCGGGGCAAGCCCCGAGGTATCTTCGTTGGATAGGAAATTTATAGTACTGGCGGGGGCCATACCCCGATCCGAAGATCCGTTTACAAATTTTTCAGTGGTAATGAATTTAACCGAGGCAAGCCTCGGGGTATGGACCCCCGCCTTCCCAATCAATAACCGCGCGGCAGAGCCCTAAACTTGCCCCACAAAAAGCCCCCTTACTTTCCTGTCGGTTCTCAGAGAAACATATAAAGAATTTTTACCACGGAGGGCACGTCGAACCGGAGGTTCGCGAACACGGAGTGGACACCCACAGAAGCACGTGGAAGCGTGTTGAGAAACTAAAAAGCAGCACGGTGGGAGCCCCAAAAAAGACCGCAGTACGGAGTAAATGCATTAGGGGCGTTACGAAATGAGGGAGCAAAAACTCTGTGAAACTCTGTGTACTCCGTGGTTTTTTCTTAAATTCCTGGCGATATGTAATGAAGAACCTCGGGGCAAGCCTCGGGGTATGGACCCCCGCCTTCCCAATCACTTCTGAATCTGTGGGTCAAGTTTAGGGCAGAGCGCGAACCTCCGGTTCGGCGGGGTATTAAACCCTCATTGCCGAATCAAAACCCGCTCTCCGTCACGGGTTTTTTTCCGCACTTTGTTCCTTGTTTTCGGCCTCTTCTTTCCTGGCTTCCGCCCGGTCCTTCATGTCGGCGATTCCGATAAAAATGGCGACAAGGCCGATAAAAGTGACGACAACAGGCAGTCCTCCCCGGAGAAAAGCCAAAACATCGTTCCACCAGCCAAGGCCAAAACCGGCCGATTCCGGAGGCAAAACCGCAAAAACCGACGCAATAATTATTACAATGCCAATTACCAGAGCTTTCATGGTATCCCTCTAGTCCTCCCTTTCTTTTTTAACGGTGACGATACCTTCTGACAACCATAATCAGAAAAGCGGCTATAAAAAAAAATGTACGCAGACAGGGCAGAAGAATAGCGGCTGCCGGGACTGATCCGATAAGAAGGGCGTCGTTTTCGGTAATGCCAAACAGATTCATAATCGAGTATACCGTTTCAATATAGGCGGCTATTGTTCCGATAACCATAAGCATCCAGGCAACATCCCGGGTCTTGGACCAGAGCATGATGGCAAAGAACGAAGCAAAGGCTCCCAAAACAAGGCGGCTGATTATAAAAAGTATCTGTCCCGCATCCATATTTTTAGTATGACCTTTTGAATAGAAAAAAGCAACCTCTTTTTGTCAACGGCCTTCGGGATAGGGACTATCAGAATAAGATAAGGGCATACGGGCGCCAAGCCTTGCCGCTTTGGCAAAAATATCCGCCAGGTATTTCCCTTCCCTGTCGCTTAAGCCCGCCCGCGAAATTAAATCCCGGAGAAAACGGGTTTGCAGTTCCCTGCCGGGATGCTTGTAAAAGCCCAGGCCCGCAAGGGTGCCGGTAATGGAGGCGCCAAGATCCTCCACCTGGGCGCGGTTAAGAGGAACCCATTCGCCCTTTACCGGCTCAAGTCCAGCCGGGGCCTCTCCCGCACGGCCGGCTTTCCCCGCGCCGCCCCCCTGCCCCAGCGCCAAAAACAACTCATAGGCGTAGATCTGCGCCGCGTGGGAAAGATTCAGGGAGGGAAACGTTTCGGAAACCGGGATATGGGAGGCGATATTACAGAGGTCCAACTCGGCGTCCTCAAGGCCGGTTCTCTCGCTGCCGAAAACCAGGGCGGCCGGCCCGCCGGAAGGGCGGTCACGAAGCCAGGCCGCCAAAGTCCGGGGATTCATAGTAACATTTTTACGGCGGCGGCCCCGGCGCCGGGTGGTTCCGATAAGCAGGGAACAATCGGCGGCGGCCCCGGAAAGGGTGTCAAAAAAACGAGCCCCCTCCCAGATATCCCCGGCGTGAACCGCCCGCGCCCGGATAAGCCCCTCCTCCATCGGCGAAGGTCCAACCAGCCGGAGCCGGGAAAGGCCCATATTTTTCATTACCCGGCAAACCGCCCCTACATTGCCCGGTTCGGAAGGCCGGGAAAGGATTATTACAATATCCGATAAATTCATAGCCCATTATACCCCGAAAAAAGCTTTTTACGCTGTTTCCCCCTCCTTTCTTCTTTTACTTTTTCGACTTTTCGGTAAATTCTTCTTCAAGGCATACTGCTTTTAGCGGTAGCGCGCCCGCGTCTTTTCATACCTCGGCCTCTTGCCTATCATTAAAAAGACATTCAAGTTAATAAGCTTGTGCCCCTGGCGCCACGAATGAAAGGAATATCTTCTACAGCGGGAGCGCCAAGTCCGCCGTGAACGACTCTGGAATTCTTCGCCGGAGCAGACTTCGAACCTTTGGTTCGCCAAACCTCTGGTTTGAAGGCTGCGAAGGCGGATTCTACAGGCAAGTGAAGGGCGGCTTTGGCGTTCCCGCTGTAGAGGCCGTTAATTTTATTCCCGCCGCTTGGGGTATGATATATTACCTTGAATGTATTTTGCGGGGGGCTGATCTTTTACCTCTTTTAGCTTATAATAATAAGTAGTTGGGATATTTTTGCTCAAAAAGATATTGTAACGGAATATAAAAAAAGGATAAAAATCGATAGATTTTCAGTTGTAAGGTTTGACAAAATCATTGTAAAAAGGTAGTATAATATTGATGTGATATTCATCGATATCGCAAAGAATGGTGAAGTGGTCAAGCGTCATCTGAATGAGTAAAGTAGATTTAGGGTGAAGGAAACGTCATGACAAACAACGATATTGTCCCCGGCTTTGATGATGAAAAAGATGAAAGCCTCAAAATCAAGCTTCAAAAAGTAGGTGAGGTGGAAGGATGTCTCGTTCTGTATCTTACCGGATATATTGACACTTATAATTCCAACTATTTTCAGAAGCGTGTCCAAAAGGCCATTGAAGGCGGCTTCGTCCGGCTGGTTTTCCAGTGCGGCGGTCTCAATTATGTTTCGTCGACCGGTATAGGCTCCTTTACCGCCTTTCTCAAATCGGTAAAACCCAGAGGCGGGGACCTGGTCTTGCTGGAGATTCAGCCCAAGGTCTATGAGGTTTTTCAGCTTCTCGGTTTTTCTCAATTTTTCAATATTAAGGACAATTTGGACGATTCCATCAATTTCTTCCGCAGCGGCTCTTCGGCGGAGGCGGTTTCTCTTTTCCCCAAGGTTTTCGCCTGCCCCATCTGTTCCAAAAAACTCAAGGCTCTAAAACCCGGCCGTTTCCGCTGCTCCGAATGTAAGACTATCCTCGCTATTGACAATGCCGGGCAGGTCTTCCTGGGCTGAATGTTCTTTGGCCTTTTTCCCAAAAAATCAGCTCGCCGGGGCCCAACTATCCAAGTGGTTCTGTTGCCAAAAGAGGTAATTTATGGAAAATAGAATCGAGCGATATCTTATCGATATGATGTATACTTACCGGCAGGTAGAGCAAAATCTTTGGCTTATTGACGACGAAGAACACGGCCTGTGCGATGTGGCGGTGGCGCTGGCCGAACCCCTGGTCATTATCAGGGTGGCGGTGATGGATATCCCCAAGGGGGATACTCTGGAATTTTACACCAAATTGCTGGAATTCAATGCCAGGGAACTGGTTCACGGCGCCTATGCGCTGGAGGACGGAAAGGTTGTGCTTATCGACACCCTGGAATATGATACGATGGATTACAGGGAATTCCGGGCAACCCTGGATGCCTTCAGCCTTGCCCTGACCCAGCATTATCCGATTCTTTCAAAATACAGACGCTAGTACCCCGCGGCGGAGCCGATAGACCTGTACCTCAAGGAGGCTGAAAAATGGGAATCTTTTCAAGAATAAAGACCGTTGTTTCTTCCAATATAAATGATATGATCAGCAAGGCTGAAAAGCCGGATAAAATGCTGAATCAGCTCATTATTGATATGAATGAGCAGCTTCTTGAATCCAAAAAAGCCGTGGCTATGGCCATTGCGGATGAGAAAAAACTGGAACGGGAAAAAAATAACCAGTTTTCCCAGTCCCAGGACTGGGAGCGGAAGGCTATGCTGGCGGTTCAGGCGGGGAAAGACGACCTTGCCAGGGAAGCCCTGCTCCGCAAGCAGGAGTACGATAAGGCCGCCCAGGAATATCAGAAACAGTGGGAATCCCAGAAAGCTTCGGTGGATCAGCTCAAAGAAAGTCTTCGGGAACTGCAAAACAAGATAGAAGAGGCCCAGCGGAAGAAAAACCTTCTCATCGCCCGGGCAAAACGGGCCGAAGCCCAGCAAAAAATACAAAACACTATCTCCAGCGTGGCCGGCAACCGCAGCGCCTTCGATGCCTTTGACCGTATGGCAGCCAAAGTAGACCAACTGGAAGCCCAGGCGGATGCCGCCAAGGAGCTTGAAGATTTAAGCCATAACGCAAGCCTTGATAAACGTTTTGCGGAGCTGGAAAAATCCGACTCCTCCGCGGATATAATGCTTCTGGAACTAAAACAGAAGATGAAGGCCCTGCCGGAAAAGGAATAGGATACACAAAACGAATTATTCGAAAGTCTGGTTTAATACCCCGGCAAAGTCTTTTTCCCTATCTTGTGGAAAACCTGTTTACAGTATCTGAACAACCCGAAGAGTGTATATATTTCCATACAGATGTATTATTTTTCTATGGGTACAAGAAAACTATGAATTGTTAATTTCTTATGTAGACTAGAGTTATGCAATTTTATATATCTACTTAGCAATTTTGCTATTGGAATTAGCTACCCCTTTCGTGAAATCTGTGAAATTTTGTTGATTTTTTAGTTTTCTATCCTGTGGATAATCTGTGTATAAAATATTACCTTGAATGTCTTTTGCGGACTCAGTATGCTTTTAGTATGAATTATCTGCGAAAGCCCTTTCGCTATCGCAACGACGGCGCGGTGTACTGGCTTATTGGCATCAATGTCCTCGTGTTTCTTGTGGAATGGCTTTTCGGCAGCCGCGCCATAGTTAGCTATCTTTCCATGATTCCGGCGGCGGTTCTGCGCGGCCGGGTATGGACCTTTGTCACCTATATGTTCGTTCACGGCGGACTAAGCCACCTTTTCTTTAATATGTTCGCCCTGTTTATCTTTGGAACCCAGATTGAGCGGCAGATGGGAAGCCGGGAGTTCCTTCTTTTCTATTTCGTCACGGGAACCCTTGCGGGGGCTTTTTCTTTTGCGGTGTATATACTGACCGGCGCTTACTGGGTTGCCCTTATGGGCGCTTCCGGGGCAATTTTTGCGGTTCAGCTTGCCTATGCGGTGTTTTTTCCCCGTTCAATTATCTATATCTGGGGAATCCTTCCCCTCCGCGCGCCGGTGATGGTTCTTGGCTTTACCGCGCTGGAAATGTTCTCTCTGTTTTCCCGCGCCGGCGGCAATGTAGCCCATTTAACCCATCTGGCGGGTTTCGGCCTTGCCTGGATTTATTTTCTGATACGCTTTGGGATGAACCCCTGGCGGGAAATGCGGCGGTATTAGGCCCTTCGCCGCCAGCCGGACGACTCAGCCCGGAGGCCAGGAAAGCATCCTGCCGCCGAGAATGTGAATATGCAGGTGATCCACGGTCTGGCCGCCGTCGGACTTTGCGTTAATTACAAACCGGGCGCCCTTTTCGCCGCAGCCCAGCTCCTTTGCAAGCTCCTGGGCTTTGTTGACAAGCCTCCCCACAAGGGGCGTATCTTCCGGCTCCATGTCCATGACGCTTTTGATATGCTTTTTGGGGATAAGCAGAAAATGCACCGGAGCTTGGGGCCTGATGTCGTGGAAAGCCAGCATTTCCCCATCTTCGTAGATTTTTTTGCAGGGAATTTCCCCGGCAATGATCTTACAGAAAATACAATCGCTCATGGGGAAAGTATAGCATCTTCCAGCGCCGCAAGGAAACCCTTGCTCGACTCCGTTGCCCCGGAAACCGCGTCAAGGTCCGTACTTTGATAAACCAGCGCCAGTTCCAGAAGCTCCTCCAGCGCCGCGCCGCCCACGGAAGGATCTTCTTCGCTGCCGGTTACAAGGATTTCGGCGATTTCGCCGGCCTCAATCCGCACGCGTACCCGGATAGTACCCCGGTAACCCCGGCCGCTTCCTTCGTATTCGCCATCGGGGAGATCCCCGGGGGAGGGCCGGGAAAAGCCGCGATCCGCCCGCGCACCGGAAGCCCCCGCGCAGCCCCAAAGGAGCGGCGCCGTAAGAAGGGCGGCGGACAGGAAAAATGAAGAACGTTTAATGCCCATGACTGCCTCCATACGGGTATATACGGATCGGCCCTGCACGGCGCTTCAATATTCAGGGATCATTTCAGCGCCAGGACCAGCCCGCCGCTAAGGAGCGCCGCCACCGGAACCGCCACCAGCGTAAAAGTCCGCCAGAACCGCGAGCTTTTTTCGTATTTCTCCGATAAGGACGACTGCTTCCTGTAGATTTCGGACATTTCGTTCAACCGCCCCTGTAAGTCCCTCAACAAGCTCTCCCGCTCGGCTATGATGTTCTCGTAACTCCCGATTAATTCCCCGCTCTCGGCCAAGTTCTTCCGTAAGTCGTCCAATTGTTTCTGTTGTTCCCCGGAGTTCCTCAGCGTATCGTGTATCAAGTTCTCTAATTCCGACAGATCCCTGTCGAGAGAAGAAAAGTCCTGAGAAGATGCAGCCCGCGGCAAAAGCAAGGACAAGGTAAAGAACAAAACGGCGGCGCAAAGGGACGATGATAATTTCATGCAAGGGATCCTCCTTTGAGAAAGGCATGTCAGAATTGAGCTTGTTCCAAAACTCGGTTAGTTTTGAAACAAGCTCTTGGAAAAACCGTCAAAAGCACGGTTTTTCCCCTAAATCTAAGGAAGCTGTTCCAAAAACTGAAGTTTTGGAACAGCC
>JAISAK010000326.1 GCA_031266695.1 Treponema sp. | reverse complement strand
TTTTGCGGCGTATCTCCTTGTCGGCGGAGAAATCATCTTTCACGCCCTGGCCAATATCAGCCGGGGGCAGGTCTTTGACGAAAATTTCCTCATGACCCTTGCCTCCGCCGGCGCCTTTGTAATCGGCGAATACCCCGAGGGCGTGGCGGTGATGCTTTTCTACCAGGTGGGAGAAGCCTTTCAGCGCATGGCAATAAACCGCTCGCGGCGATCCATTGCCGATCTGATGGATATACGCCCTGATTTCGCAAACGTTAAGCGCAACGGCGAAGTGCGGAGGGTAAGTCCCGAAGCGGTGCGGATTGGGGAAAGTATCGTAGTAAAGCCCGGTGAAAAAATTCCCCTTGACGGAGTTGTGTCCGAGGGGTATTCGGCTTTGGAGACCTCGGCCCTGACCGGGGAGTCCCTGCCCCGGGACGTGGAGGCGGGCTCGGAGGTTCTTTCCGGTTCCATTAACAAGAGCGGGCTGCTTACCATCACGGTTACAAAGGAATTCGGCGAATCCACGGTTTCAAAAATTCTCAATCTGGTACAGAACGCGGGGAGCAAAAAGGCGCCTATTGAAAATTTCATCACCAAATTCGCCCGGTACTACACGCCGGCGGTGGTTCTTGCGGCCCTTACCCTGGCGGTAATTCCTCCCCTTGTGCTGCCGGGGGCGGTTTTTGCGGACTGGCTCAGGCGCGCGCTGGTTTTCCTGGTCGTGTCCTGCCCCTGCGCGCTGGTCATTTCAATTCCCCTGGGCTTTTTCGGCGGCCTTGGCGCGGCTTCGCGGAAGGGAATCCTTGTGAAGGGCGGCAACTATCTGGAAGCCTTGAACGACGCGGACACGGTGGTCTTTGACAAGACCGGCACCCTTACCAGGGGAATCTTTTCGGTGACCGGCATTGTTCCCGCCGCGGGCCGGGAGGCCGGTTCCGGCCTGACGGAAGCGGAGCTTCTTTACTACGCGGCCGCCGCGGAGAGCGGATCGAACCACCCCATCGCCCAGTCCATAGTCCGTCATTACGGCGGGGAGGTTGACGGCCGGGACCTTCAATCCTGCGAAGAGATCGCCGGCAAGGGGATCAGGGTACAGGTTAAGGGCAGAACGGTGCTTGCCGGGAACAGCAGGCTGATGACGGATAACGGCATTGACCGGGGGGCGGACGACGCGGCCGGCTCCTCTTTGCCCGCCGGCTCGGTTGTGCATATTGCCCTTGACGGAGCCTACGCGGGGTATCTGGTCATTTCCGACGAGCTCAAGAACGACAGCAGGCAGGCGGTGGCGGATCTCAAAAAGTCGGGCATAAGGCGCATTGTTATGCTTACCGGGGACAACCGCGCCGCCGCGGACAGGATCGGAGCGGAGCTTGGCCTGGACGAAGTATACGCGGAGCTTCTGCCCCAGGGAAAGGTGGAGCGGCTTGAGGAGCTGGAGCGGGCCTCCCGCGGCGGCAAGCTGATCTTTGTGGGCGACGGCATCAATGACGCGCCGGTGCTTGCCCGCAGCGACATCGGCATTGCTATGGGCGGCGTTGGTTCCGACGCGGCCATTGAAGCGGCCGACATTGTGCTGATGACCGACGAGCCTTCCAGGATAGTCAGCGCCCTTGCCATAGCCAGGCGGACCCGGCTTATTGTGTGGCAGAACATCATCTTTGCCCTGGGGGTAAAGGCGGTGATTCTGGTGCTGGGCGCCCTGGGTCTTGCGACTATGTGGGAAGCGGTTTTTGGCGATGTGGGTGTTGCGCTTATTGCCGTATGCAACGCAATGAGAACCCTGCGGGTCAAGGGAAGCGCGCGGGCGGACAAGGCCCCCGCGCGGCTTTGCCGGTGACCAACGGCGCGCGGAACGACGCGGCGGATTTTTGCTTGTAAAAAACAAAAGCCTCATATATAATCAGCTTAAGAATTTTCTTAAAAAACCTCTGAAAAATACAGAAAAGTAGATGCAGAAAAATAGCCAACTCTCTTAAGACAAAACAGAAAATTGCCGAAAGGTATTTTTTGTGTCCGGCAGATGGGGTAAGGTCCGGGTACGAATATTACCAATTAAGGAGGGAAATGGTGAAAAGAACGGTTCCGTGCCTGGTCAAAATCTTATTTGCCAGAACGCTGCCTTTCCGGGTGAGGCTGTTCAATATTCTGGGCGTTGGCGGGCTGTTTATTGCCCTGTTTATCTGTATATCCGGCTTTTTAACAGGGGCGTCATTCCTGAATTCCCTGTTCTGTGGCATTACGGCGATTCTCGCAGTGCTGCTGCTCCTGATAGGGCACAAAACAGGGCATTATCAGGTTTGTTTTTTTGTCTGCATTGTCGTGGTTTTTTTTATGTTCTATCCTGTTATGTTTTTCGCCGCCGGGGGCTACCGGAGCGGAATGCCCAGCTTTTTTGTGTTTGCGACGGTTTTTACGATGTTTATGCTGGAAGGCCGGAAAGCCCTGGTTATCGCGCTCATGGAGGTTGCCTACTATGCCGGACTGTGCCTGTTCGCGTATTACCGTCCTGAATGGGTAATTCCTTTTGGCGCCGAAGCCGGCTATGTAACGGATACTCTGCTTGGCATGATCAGCGTCAGCGCTGTTTTGGGGGTAACCCTGTTTGTTCAACTGCGGATGTATAACAGGCAGCAAAAGGAACTGGAAGATGCCTACCGGGACCTGGAGGACCAGACCCGGGAACTGGAATGGCAGACCGAAGTAGCAAAGGCCGCGTCCCGGGCCAAGAGCGATTTTCTTGCCCGGATGAGCCACGAGATCCGTACTCCCCTCAACGCCATCCTCGGCCTCTCGGAGGTGGAGCTTCAAAAAGATCTTCCCAAAGAAACCCAGATAAACCTTGACAAGGTTTACCATTCCGGCGCCCATCTTCTGGAAATCGTCAACGATATTCTGGATATCTCCAAGATCGAATCGGGAAATTTTGAAATTATCCCGGCGGGGTACGAGTTAAGCAGGGTGATCAACGACGCGGTACAGATTAACATCCTGCGGATCGGATTAAAACAGATTGTATTCAAACTGGAACTGGACGAGACTATCCCGTCGAAACTCCTCGGTGACGAGCTCCGGGTCAAACAGATCCTCAACAACCT
>JAISAK010000321.1 GCA_031266695.1 Treponema sp. | reverse complement strand
GAAGAAGCCCTGGATCTGGCCGGACGGGGCGAAGCCCTTGAACTTATCGCCGCGCCGCTGCGGGAGGCGGTCAACTGCCTGGGGGAAATCACCGGGGAAGTTTCCACCGCGGATATTCTGGAACTGATGTTCAGCCGTTTCTGTGTGGGCAAGTAACGGTACAGCATGGACTACGACTGCATTGTAATCGGCGGCGGTCACGCGGGGATTGAAGCCTCCCTCGCCGTTGCGCGCCTGGGTTTTTCGACCCTCCTCATTACCCAAAACCCCGACAGAATCGGCGCCCTTTCCTGTAATCCCGCAATCGGCGGTCTTTCCAAGGGCAACCTTGTCCGCGAGGTAGACGCCCTGGGCGGTGAAATGGGAAAACTCACCGACGCCGTCATGATCCAGTACCGGGTGCTTAACCGTTCCAGAGGGCCGGCCGTTCAGGCGCCCCGGGCCCAGGCCGACAAGCAGGCTTACCAGGCCGCGGCGCGGCAGGCTCTGGAAAGGCAAAAAAACCTCCGCATCTTCATGGACACGGCGGTTGATCTGATCACGGAAGCGGGCGGTAAGTCTTACGCTGCCTCCGCTCCTGTTTCCGCCTCCGTTACCGGGGTGATCACCGCCAGGGGGCATCGCATAACGGCGCGCGCCGTTATCCTGGCGGCGGGCACTTTTATGGAAGGGAAGATTTTTATCGGCGAGTACGACGCGCCCGAGGGACGGCTCGGCGAGGAGGCCGCGCTGGGCCTGGGCGCAAACCTTCGCCGCGCGGGTTTTCCCCTGGGGCGCTTCAAGACCGGAACCCCCGCGCGCATAGCCGGCGATTCAATCGACTATTCCAAAATGGAAAAACAGGACGGCGAAGAGCCCCGGCCCTTCTCTTTTGACGCCGCCGCCGGGACGCTCACCGGGCGTCCCACGGTTCCCTGCTGGATCACCCACACCTACGGCCGCACCCACGAGATCATCCGCGCCAACATCCACCGATCGCCGCTTTACGGCGGCAAGATCACCGGCGTGGGGCCCCGTTACTGTCCCTCCATCGAGGACAAGGTTATGCGTTTTCCCGAACGGGAGCGGCATCATATCTTCATCGAACCGGAAGGGCTGGGTACTGCCGAGATGTATATGAATGGGGCCTCAAGCTCCCTGCCGGAGGACGTACAGCGGGATTTCATCCACAGCATCCCCGGCCTTGAGGAGGCGCGCGTTGTCCGGCCGGCCTACGCGGTGGAATACGATTACCTCGATCCCCTCGACCTCTACCCAAGCCTTGAATCCAAGCGGCTTTCCGGCTTTTTTGCCGCGGGCCAGACCAACGGCAGTTCCGGCTACGAGGAAGCCGCGGCTCAGGGCCTCGTGGCGGGGATCAACGCTGCAATGAAACTTTCCGGCCGGCCCGCGCTGGTACTGAGCCGCGCCGAAGCCTATATCGGCGTTCTTGTCGACGACCTTACCACCCTGGGCACAAAGGAACCCTACCGCATGTTCACAAGCCGCGCGGAACACCGCCTGGCCCTTCGCCACGACACCGCCGACGCGCGGCTCAGGCCCCGGGGCCGCGAAGCGGGGCTGATCAACGACGAACAGTGGGAACGCTTCGTAAAAAAAACCGAAGCCCTGGACGCCATTCAAGAGCTGCTCCGGCAGCGAAGAATCCCCGCTTCGGCCCCGCTGCCGCAGGCGGGCGAAAGCCTTGAACGCGGCCTTGCGGATTCCCGGCTTGAGCTTGCGGATCTGCTTCCCTTTGCCCCGGAGCTTGCCGCGTATCCGGAGGAATGGCTGGAACAGGCGCGCCTTGATATCAAATACGCGGGGTACATCGAAAAGGAAAAACGCGCCGCGGCCCGGGCCGCCAAAATGGACGCCATAAAACTGAAGGCCGATCTGGACTATGAAAGCCTTACCGGACTTTCGGCCGAAGCGAAGGAAAAACTGAAAAAAGTTAAACCCCTTACCGTGGGCCAGGCCGCGCGTATCCCCGGCGTCCGGCAGGGCGACATAGCCCTTCTTATGGTTTTATCAAAGATGGGTCGGAATAGCCCACATTTTACCGGTTTTGGGCCAACTGGGTCAGAAAGAAACTAACCGGAACAAACCGGGATATAATCTTGCCCCCTGTCCTTCGCGGCGCTTAAAAACCGGGGGGCTTCGATGTTCTAATTCCTTATTATATAAGGAATTAGAACATTCTCGATAAATTCGATAAATATTCATCCCTATATGCTGTTGTTGGCACGATTCTTGCTTTATATAGTAGCATAAGGAGGCCTTAATGACCGCGACAAAAGAAAAGAAAGCGAAGAAAACGGTGAATTTCAAATCTGACGAGAATGTTCTTTCCATGTATCTCCGCGAGATTAATCGTATCCCCCTTTTAAGCAGGGAAGATGAAGACACGACCGCCCACGCGGCGGCGCAGGGAAACAAAGCGGCCCGTGAAAAACTGGTAAACGCAAATCTGCGTTTTGTGGTAAATGTGGCAAAGAAGTATCAGGGCCAGGGGCTGCCCCTTTCCGACCTGATCAGTGAAGGCAATATCGGGCTTCTCCACGCGGTGGATCGTTTTGATGTAGAAAAGGGTTATCATTTTATCTCCTATGCCGTGTGGTGGATCCGCCAGGCCATACTCAAAGCTATCTGCGAAAAATCCCGAATGATCCGGCTGCCCCTTAACCGGGTTAACGAGCTTATTCAGATTGAAAAGGCCCGCAAGGTAATACAGGAACACAACAATACCGAAGCGGAAATCCGCGAGATTGCGGGTCTCCTCAACATGGACAAGGCCCTTGTGACGGACCTTCTCGGTATCAGCAGGAACATGGTTTCTCTTGAAAGCTCCGCCTACCCCGGCTGCGAATCCTCGCCCCTCGGGGACTTTATCGAGGATGAACAATACAAGGCGCCCGAAGAAAAAACCGTACAGAACTCACTTGAAAGTGATATTGAAAAAGTCCTGAAAAGCCTGGACAAAAAAGAAGCCGCTATTATCCGGTACCGCTATGGTCTGGGAAACCGTTCCCCCATGTCCCTCAAGGAAATCGGAGAGCGTTTCAAGCTGACCAAGGAGCGTATCCGCCAGATTGAAAAGAAGGCCATACGCCGGCTGCGGCATCCGACTCGTATACAAAAGCTTGAAGCTTATGTAGCCTGATTTTATGCGCGAAGAAAAAAATCGGCCGGAAGAAAATTCCGGCCTCTTTCTTCCAAGGGCCGTTATATTGGATATGGACGGCCTTATGCTTGATACGGAAAGTCCCGTTGCTGAGTGCTGGCTGGAAATCTGCCGTAAATCCGGCCGCCCCGTTTCGCGGAGCCTTGTGTTACGCGCAATCGGAATCAATGAAGCGGCTACCCGCGCCCTGTTCTCGGGCGAGTGCGGGCAGGATTTTCCTTTTGATAAAATTCACCGGGAAGTGATCCGTTTGATGAAGGAGAGGCTGGACAGAGACGGCCTTCGCCGCCGCCCCGGGCTTTCCCCGTTCCTGGACTGCCTTGAGGCGCGCGGCCTGCCCTTCGCGGTGGCAACCTCCACCGATCGGGAAACGGCGATCTGGAAGCTGGAAAAGGCGGGTCTGGGCGGCCGTTTCCCCCTTATGGTCTGCGGCGACGAAGTAACAAACGGAAAGCCCGCGGCGGATATTTTTCTCGCGGCCGCCGAAAAGCTTGCCGCCGATCCCGCGGACTGCGTCGGCTTTGAAGATTCCGGCCCCGGGCTGCTGGGGCTTGCCGCGGCCGGCATTCGCTCTGTTTTTA
>JAISAK010000305.1 GCA_031266695.1 Treponema sp. | reverse complement strand
GAGAGCCTTGTCGAGCTTGCGGAACGGGGCAGGGACAGGCTCATTGCCGCGCTTGTTCATCGGGATACGGCGGCTTCGGTCAGGGCGGCAAGGGCCGCCGTTGTTTTCGGTTCCGTCCTCGAGGCGGAAGACCTTCGCGGCCGGGGTGCGGCGGCTTCAGCTCCTTCCGCTGTCGGCGGTCCTTCCGCCGAGGGCAGCGAAGGCCGGCCGGAGCCGGGCGGCGCCGGGTATGCCCGTCCTCAGCCGGACAGGGACGGCAGGATCCGCAGGATTGCCCCCCTTGAAGGAAATGTTCCCCATATTGTGTACCAGGCGCTTAAGCCCCGCTGGGCGGAGGCCGGCCTTGAATTTACGGAACGCGGCCCGGTTTTGACGCTCCGGCCGGCGGTTTCGGAGAACGCCGTCTCCGATCCGGCCGTGAACGATTCCGCGAGGTCTTCCGCAGCCGGCGGGCCTTCCGCCGCCGGATCTTTTGCCGCCGCCCTTCCTTCCCCCGCCGCCGGCCGGCCCGGGGAAATTCGCGTCGCCCTGGACAGAAATGCCAATATCCTTCTCGAAGGCCCCCGCGGGAACGACGGATTCCGCCGGATTGCGCTGGAAAAATTCCTCGCCTATGAAGAAACCGACCGCGCCCTTCGCCGGCTGTTGAAAGACGCGGAAGCCCTGGGAGTGTATTCGGGCACAAGGCCGGAGCGGATACCCTACATTCTCTACGACTACGCCCAGAATATGCAGGAAGAACTTCTTTCGTCCGCCGGTGAAACGCCGCCGGATTCCCTGGCCGAAAAACGCGGGGCCTGGGCCGAAGCCCGCTCGGAATATTTCAGGAGCCTCGACGAATTCCTTTACGGCCCCGCGGAGATGACCCTGACAAGCGGCTACGAGGAAATTATCGGCACGGAAAAACTCAGCGAGGAGGGGCTTGCGAAACTGCGGGATCTTCGGGACGGGCTTATACGTTCCTTTGTTGAAATGCGGGAGAAGCACCGGGAGCTGACGGAGCTGAGAAGCTCCCTGTCGGAAGCCCTTGTGTCTTCGTTCTGCGTCATGGGGCCCCGCACGGAAGGCGCCGTTGAATCCTCCCTCACCCTTGCCAACGCCCTGTTAACGGGCCGCCATATCATCCCCGGAGAAACCCGTTATGTGCTATTCTGGTCTTTATTGATTGTATTTGTAATTCTTCTCTGCGTCCACGCCCTGCGGCCTCCCGCCCTGCTTGTGCTGGGGCTTGCCGCTTCCGTTCTCTGCGGCGCCGTCTTTGGCTGGAGTTTTATCATTTCCGCCTACTGGATAGATCCTTTTATCCCGGCCGGCGCCTGCCTGGCGGGAACCCTTGTCATTTTCTGCCTTTCCTCGCTGATAATCAGGCGGAAGCGGCGGCTCTTCCGCCTGGCCTACGGCCCCTCGGTGAACAGGGCCTGCCTGAAGCAGCTTATCCGTACCGGGCAGCCCCCGCTTTCGGAAACAACAAGCGCCCGGGCCGCGGTCATCGCGGTTAAAAACGCGGATCTCCTGAGGCAGGAAGACCGGGGGGATCCCGTCTCCGCCGCCCGGGACGCGGCGAAATTCCGGGATGGGGTTTCACAAACCTTCAGAAAAGTGGGGGCGGTGGTTCTTGGATACGAAGGCGACACCGTGTTGGTTTGTTTCGGTTCTCCCCCTGAGCGGATTTACCTTGGGCGGATCAAGACCGAGACCCAGTACGGGGACGACCCCAGGGCCCGCAGCAACCATCATCCCGCGGTCAAGGCAATGGGTTTTATCACCGAGCTGCTTCAGCCGGCCGCCGCCGATTCTCCGGCAAAGGCCTGGCGTTTCGGCGTTGACTGCGGTGACTGCGCCTTCTTCTGGTCCGAGGGAACCGGCTATACGGCCGCCGGCCGGCCCGTAGTCCGCGCCAGGATCCTCGCCTCCCTTGCCTTCCGTTACCGCGCCAGGGTTCTTATCACCGATCCGGTTCGGGAACGGCTTAACCAGCCGGTCAGAAAACTTCATACCCTGGGCGGCCAGGGCGGCGAAGGAAAAGAATATTTTTACGAACCCCTGATTCAGAAATGACCCTGCTGCCGGTTAAGCTTTTCTATCACCGGCTGGAGAACCTTTATGCGCACAACCCGGCCGCCCCCTTGTTCGGGAAAGGCCCGGTAGCGCTCGCCGTCGTCGGAGAAGGGGCTGTCTTTTTCGCCGGGAAAGGGGGCGTAGCGTTTCTGCGTCCAGACAAGACTCGCGTCGCCGAGGGAAAGATCCGGCCGGCCGGGATCAAAATAAATAAAGGATTCATGCACCCCCCGCTCGCGCAGGGGCGCCTCGTCGGTACACTGGAGGTAGCGGATAAAGCCCCGGGAAAAATCAAGGGACTGTATAAGCGCCGAATGGGACATGGCGCCGTCGGCGCCCCGGAAGAGAATAATGTCCGCGGGGCGGAGGCCGCGGATTTCATCTTTTACGGAGACAAGCTGGGAACTCCCGGAGTTGAAGAAAGCGGTTCCCACATACCAGGAAGGATCCCCGCCCCGGGGCACTCCCAGGACACGGCTTAAGGTTCTGCCGAGATCAAGGCCGCCCTCCCGGCCGATGTACGAAAGCACATGCCAGACAAAGCCGGAGCAGTCCATTCCGGCAAGGCCCACGCAGTAAAGGTAATTGTACACATCCGTATCTTCCACGCCCTGCCCCGAAACAAGCACATAGGGCCGGTGGGGAAGGCCCCGGTAGGAACCCGCCTTCATGCGGGCAATGTCAAAAAGATCCCGCGAACTCCGCCAGTTTTGGCCGGGAATGTCAAAGATGATCACCTGTTCCCGCCCGTCCGAAAGGGCGGCGGTATATTCGGCAAAGTCTTCGGAATCGATAAACTCCTCAATGAGCGGCCAAAGCATACCGGGGTTTCCCTTGCCGCCGCCGAGGAATTCCCACCCGGTGTCGATTAACAGGTCCCGCTCGTTGTTCTCCGCGAAGGGCATGCGGAGGTTCATCACCCTGCCGCCTATGATCCGCGTCTTGAAACAGAGGCGGTAGGCTTCCTCGATAACCCGCTCGACTCCGTTGCCCCAGATGCGGGCGGGATCGGAAAAGGCGGCGATTTGATCCGTTTCCGCGGCATCCGAAGCGCCGGGGAAAAAAACACCGTTCAGGGCGAAGAGAATGAATGCGCATAACGGCGCGGCCCGCCGGGGCCGCGAAACCCGGAAAGGGAAGGGGAGCTTCGGGGCGGGGCAGCTCATTCGCCTCCCGCCTTTTCCCGGCAGGCCCCGCCTTCCGGCGCGGATAAGGGGAGGTTCTGCTTTTCCAGGTCTTTAAAGTAGCGAACCGTGCCGACCCGCAATTCGTCGGTTGCTTCCTCGTCACAGACAATGATGGCCCGCGGGTGCATCTGCAGGCAGGAGAGGGTCCACATGTGGTTAATGCCCTCTTCCACCACCGCCCGCAGAGCCCTGGCCTTGGCGCGGCCGCTTACGATGATCAGTACTTCCCTTGCGTCCATCACCGTACCGACGCCGACGGTAAGGGCGGTGGCGGGAACCCCGGAAGGATCATTGTCAAAGAACCGGGCGTTGGCAATTCTGGTTTCTTTGGCAAGGGTTTTTATCCGCGTTCTTGAGTGAAGGGACGAACCCGGCTCGTTAAACGCAATGTGCCCGTCGCTGCCCATGCCGCCGAGGAACAGCTCTATACCGCCTTCCGCGGCAATAGCCTCCTCGTACAGCCGGCATTCCAGCCCGGGATCCTTTGCCATGCCGTCAAGAAGGTGGATATTTTTTTTATCAATATCAATATGGTCGAAAAAATTCTCCGCCATAAAGCGGTGGTAACTCCGGGGATGATCCGCGCCCAAACCAACGTATTCGTCCATGTTGAAGGTATGTACCGCGGCGAAGGAAAGCTTCTTCTCCCGGTACAGCCCGGCAAGCTCCCGGTAGATCCCCAGGGGGCTGGAGCCCGTAGGCAGGCCGAGTACAAAGGGCCTGTCCTTCTTAAAGGCATTGATTCTGCCGGCAATATAATAAGCCGCCCAGCGGCTTGCTTCCCCGTAATTGGGGTGAATGATTAATCGCATTGTTTATACTCCGGAAAAAAGATTCTTCTTTATCGTTCCCCCGACCATGACCAGCTTGACCTGAAAATCGTTGTCAAACACGGCAAGGTCCCCCAGGTATCCGGGAGCAATGGCGCCCTGCCGGTCATAGCGCATAACACGGGCGGGATTGAAGGACGCGGTTTTTATGGCGTCCTCAAGGCTGAATCCGCAGGAAACGAGGTTCCGTATTCCCCGGATCATGGTCAGGCCGGAACCGGCAATTACATCGTCGGATACCCGGTGAAAAACGCCGTTGTGAAACAACACCTCCTCCCGGTTTGCCATGAAGGGGCCTTCCTTCTGTTCCGTCGGCTTGAGGCCGTCGGTAACAAGCACAATTTTGTCGATGGGCTTGTCCCGGAGCAGCAGCTTGAAAAGATCCGGATGCACATGAAAGCCGTCGGCGATGATCTCGCAGGATATTTCGGGATGAATAAGAATAGCCCCCACCGCGTTGGGGTTACGGTGATCCAGTTTGCTCATCGCGTTAAAGAGGTGGGTGGAATGGAGAATCCCGGTCTGCATGCCTTCCACCATGTTCTCGTATTTCGCGTCGGTGTGTCCCGCTTGAAGCACTATCCCCTTCTTGACGCAGAAAAGGGCAAGCTCCCGCATGCCTTTGAGTTCGGGCGCGACGGTCATATTCACGATATGCCCCCCGGAGGCTTCCCAGAGTTTTTCCATAAAGTGAAGATCCACGGGCATGACTGTTTCGGCCTTCTGTACCCCAAGCCGCGCCGGAGAAAGGAAGGGCCCCTCAAGGTGCAGCCCCATGACGCGCGCGCCTTCTTCCCTGCCCGGGGCCGATACAATTTCCCGCACCGCCCGAAGCATATGTTCCGGTTCCGAAGGATAGAGGGTAGGGTTGAAGGCGGTAACGCCGTACCCCACAAGAAGCCGGGACATCTCAAGAATTGAGGCCCTCCCTTCGGAAACAAGCTGTCCGCCGTCGGCCGCCTCTCCTCCGTCCGGGCCCGCGCCGGCGTCCTCGGTGCCGTAACCGCCTATGCCGTGAATATGGGTGTCAATGAAGCCGGGGGCAATATAAGCGCCGTCCACGTCGATTTTTACCGTGCCGGGCTGGAAGCTGCGCTGGTCAAAACGTTTTTGGGAAAAAACCTCGGAGACCAGACCTTCTTCCACAAGCACCGCACAGCGCTCCATTGTGGTAAAACCGGTGAGTACGGTTCCGTTAAAAAGGCAAACCGGGACTATGTTCTGCACATCTTTTATTATAACGGAAAAAGGGAGATTAAAACAGGAGAAAGCCCGGCATGACGGCGGCGTGCGCTTTTTTGCCGTCAGCCGTTTTTAACGAGCCGCGCAAGTTCGGCGCCCCGTTCTTCCAGGGCCTTGAGATCCGCTTCCGTGGGGAAGCCGGGCCATTCGCAGGATTCAAGACTTTCCCATTTAAGGTTTGCGATGGCCGCCTCGTAATCTTTTTTTGCGCCGCCGACCCAGCCCCAAGAGCCGATTCGCAGGACCTTCTTTCCGTAAATATGCTTGCGCCTGAAAATATCCAGTACATAGGACATGGGCGGGAACATGGCGTACTCGTAGGTGGGCATGGCAAGGACAAGCGCCGAACTCCGGTAAGCATCCATAAGAACCCAGGAAATATTTTCATCCGGAATTTTTCGCATGGTATAGGGAACGCCTTCCCTTTCGATGCCCCGGACAACCGCCCGGACCCCCGCTTCGGTGTTGCCGTACATGGAACCCCAAATGACGGCTATGTTTTTTTCCGCGGGCCCCCCGGCCCAGGAAGCGTATTTCAGATAACGGCCGATAATTTTCCCCGGATCCCTCCGCCAGACAATACCGTGGCTCGGGGCGACAACCCTGACGGGAAGGGACTCCGTTTTTCTTATTGCCTTCTCTACAAAGGCCGAAAAGGAAGAAATAATGTCCGCGTAGTAGCGGAGGCTTTCTTCCTCAAAGAAGGCGTGCTCGTCATCGTTGAATTCGTCGTCAAACACCCTTTCCCCCAGGGCGCCGAAGGAACCAAAGGCGTCGCAGGTAAAGAGGGTTCCCGACGAAGCGTCCCAGGTGAGCATGGTTTCGGGCCAGTGGACATTGGGGGCTTCAATAAAGCTGAGTACCTTGCCGCCGCCCAGATCCAGGGTATCCCCGTCTTTTACCGCCCTGAGCCCGGTTTCTATTTTATAAAATGATTTAACAAGGTTGATTCCCTTCTGGGTTGCGATGATCTCGGCGTTGGGATTCTTTTCCCGGAATTCCCTAAGCCAGCCCGTATGATCCGGCTCCAGGTGGTTGAGTATAAGGTAGTCGAAATTTGAAAAGGAAAGATTAACGGAGGCCAGACATTCCTCAAGCTGTTTCGGCGCGCCTGTCCAGTCCCGGACAAGATCGATAAGCGCCGCCTTTTCACCCTTAACCGCGTAGGCGTTGAGTGAAACCCCTTTGGGGATGGGCCATATTCCCTCAAAAAGATCCGCCGTATGAATATCAGCGTGCAGACAGAA
The DNA here is from genome assembly GCA_031266695.1 of Treponema sp. Taxonomy (GTDB): domain Bacteria; phylum Spirochaetota; class Spirochaetia; order Treponematales; family Breznakiellaceae; genus JAISAK01. Next base: position 2,374 of record JAISAK010000305.1, on the reverse strand, counting down.
CACGCCCTCAAAAATACTTTGAGCCTTCATGCTTTAACAAAACAGGAACTAGCGTTTCAGAACCGAAACGACCCGTTCCAGCACCTTTTTGCGGTCCAGGGGTTTGACAATATAGCTTTTTGCGCCCATCAGGAGAGATTTCTTGACAACATCCTCCTTGCCAAGGGCACTCACCATAATGATACAGGCATTCTTGTCAAATTCCAGTACCTTCTCCAGGGCGGAAACTCCATCCATAACCGGCATGGTGATATCCATAGTAACCAGGTCGATATTCGGGTACAGCTCTTTGTATTTTTCAACGCCCTGAGCCCCGTCGGCGGCGGTTCCCGCAACTTCAAAACCCTCGGATGTAAAAATCTGTCCGAGCTGCTTTGCTATGAACATGGAATCATCAACTATCAAAACCCTGTACGCGCCGCCTTCCGGCTTTGTACCCTCGGGGGCTTTATCGTTGATGTTCGGCATATCACTCTTTGCTATCATGCGGTGCGCTCCTCTTCTGCACTATACTTTATGGTATAGAGTTAGACAAGTCAAGTAGAGTACCATTATAATTAATATGGTTGGGCCTTTTATGCTTGCGCCAATGGCGGAACTGACTCACCGGGCTTTGAGGGAGCTTATTCATGGTTTTGGCGGCTGTGATTACTACTTTACCGAGATGATAAGCGCCGGCGCTCTTTTGGGCGGGGGCCCCTTTGAGGCCTGGTATCTGGATCAGGGGCCCTGCCCGGAAAAACTGGTTTACCAGTTGGTAGGGCATGACGCCGAACAGCTTGCCGGGGCGGCCGCTTTGCTTGACCGCCGGGAATGTGCCGGAATCGACATAAACATGGGATGTTCCGCTCCGGCCCTGCGCAGGATTGGGGCGGGTGTAGCGTGGATGACTTCTATAGACAAGGCCGGGAACCTTATGGACAGGGTGCGAAAAATGACAAAAAGAAGGCTTAGTGTCAAACTTCGTCTCGGTTTTGAGGATAATTTTGAATATTTGGCCGCCTTTTGCCGCCGGCTTGAACAGGCGGGGACGGAGCTTATCATTCTCCACCCCCGGACAGCGCGGGAAAAGTTCAAGCGGCTTGCCCGCTGGGACTATGTTGACGCGCTGCGCCGGGAACTGCGTATTCCGGTGGCCGGGAACGGGGACATCGCTTCGGCGGAAGAGCTGGCGCGGCGGGTTTTCCGGGACACGGCCCCGGACGGTCCCCGGGCGGGCAGCTATGGGGGAATTATGGTGGGCCGCGCCGCGGTGCGGCAGCCCTGGATTTTCGCCCGGGCCCGGCGCGCAGGGGCGGAATCGGGGGTAAGGCTTGCCCCGGGGCAAGTTTCGGGACAAGCCCAGGAACAAGTCCCGGCGGAGACGCTTTCCAAACCAAACGGCGCCTTTCTTGAGGAGACGGGGCTTCGCTTCCTTGAACTTTTATCCCGTTACCAGCCGCCGGAATTTCATCTTTCCCGGGCACGGCGTTTTTTCGGTTTTTTCTGCGATAATCTAAAGTGGGGAAACTACCTCAAAACCAAAATCAACCGGGGAGAAGATCTTGCCGGAATTGGGCGAATCTGGGCGGCCTATTTTACGGAGCAGGCCGGGTGAAGCGCAGAACAAGCTCCTGATTGGGAAGGCGGGCCGGGTTATATAAAAATGAAGACGAAAGGGCGATTTTTGTTTCTTTTAATTTTTTTTGTATTTTTTACGGTGATACTCTGCGTATTTTTTTGGCCTTTTTTCCGTAAATTACGCGAAGAAGAGTACCGCCAATGGTTTAGCGGTTGGATTACGAAGCTGGGAATAAAGGGCGTTCTGATTCTGCTGGGTATGCAAATGCTGCAGATCGTCGTTGCGGTTATTCCCGGCGGGCCCGTGGAACTTTTGGCAGGCGCCGCCTACGGCTGCCCCGGCGGGCTGGCGATCTGCCTGACCGGCTGCGCCGCGGCGACAACGTTGATCTTTTTTCTGGTTAAAAAATTCGGTTCCCCCTTTGTCGATCTTTTTTTCAGCAGGAAGAAGATCAAAAAATATGCTTTTCTCAAGGATACCCGCAGACTTTCCCTTGTTGTCTTTGTGCTGTTTTTGATCCCCGGCACCCCAAAGGATATTCTTACCTATGTATTTTCCCTGAGCGACATAGGATTTGCCCGTTTTGTACTTATTTCCTGCCTGGCGCGGACACCGGCAATTTTCTCTTCAACCCTTATGGGCGCCTCCGTGATAGAAGGCCGCTGGCGGCTGCTTCTCCTGATTTTTTTGCTGATCGCGGCGACCGGCCTGCTGGGGCTGCTTTTCGGCGGCAGGATAATCGCTTTTTTCAGGGACAAAAAGCAGACCCAAAAGGAAGAGGCTTAAAGCAGAAAACAGGGCAGGTTTGTAAGC
>JAISAK010000277.1 GCA_031266695.1 Treponema sp. | reverse complement strand
TTGAGAGACTTGGGAGCCCCTTCCACGAGGTCCTTGGCTTCTTTGAGGCCCAGACCGGTAACGGCCCGGACTTCCTTGATAACCGCAATTTTTTTGGAATCATCAAAAGCCTTAAGAATGACGTTAAATTCCGTCTGTTCTTCCGCAGCTTCTGCGGGGGCGGCTCCGGAAGCGGCGCCGACAGCGGCAATCGCTACGGGAGCGGCGGCGGAAACACCGAATTTTTCTTCCATGGCCTTCACCAGTTCCGAAACTTCCAGAACCGTCATGGAAGCAATCGCTTCTAAAATTTCTTCTTTTGTGGCTGCCATATTATCTTCTCCTGCAATAAATTACGCCTATCATACGAAACGCGCCGGGATAAACCCGTTAAAACCCGACAGAACAGCAGCAACGGAACCCTTGGTTCCCGAAGTCTGAAGGGCCTGTAAATCCAAAAATACTAGCAGTTTGTTACGCTTCGCGCATAAATGGTATAAATATTCATAAATGAATATTTATACCTTACAAACTGCATAAAGGAACCCGATAATCGGGATTTTTTGCATGAATATGCAAAAAATCCACAAGTGCAACAGGCTCCTACGCCCCGCCGGCTTCGGCCTTTTTATCGGCAACGGCCTTTACGGTCCGCACCAACCGGGCGGGAATATCGTTGAGAGCCGCCGCGAGATTCCGCGCCGGCCCGTTCATTACCGACATGAGCATGGAAATAAGCTCCAGCCGGCCGGGGAGTCTGGAAAAAGCCTCTATCTGTTTGGCGTCATAAACCGACGCCCCCACTAGCCCCCCCTTCACCCGAAGGGACGGAACCTCTTTTGTAAAGTCCAGGAGGATCTTGGCGACCTCGTTGGAATCTTTGGGGCTTATAGCCACTGCCGTGGGACCTGTCAGATAGCCCGACACATCCGGGGCGGACATCTGCTCAAAGGCAATCCGGGCAAAATTATTTTTAACAACCTTAAAACTGGCTTCTTTGTTCCTGAGCTGCTTGCGGAGAGCGGTAATCTGTTCTACCGTAAGGCCCCTATAGTCGGTAAAAATAAAATCTGTAGAATCCTGAAAATCCTCTTTGAGTTCATTAATAGCCTGGGTTTTAGAATCCTGTATCTTTTTCGCTACAATAGCCATCTTAATCCTCCTTGCCCGCGTTGACCCATATACCCGGGCCCATGGTGGAAGCCACCGAAATAGTCCTAATAAACTCGCCCTTGGCATCGATGGGCCGCTTTCTCCGGATTTCACCAACCACGATTTGAACATTCTCGGCAAGCTTTTCCGCTTCCATTGAGACCTTGCCTACCGCTAAGTGAACTACTCCTGTCTTGTCTGCCCTGAATTCGGTACGGCCCTTACGCAGTTCCGTCAGGGCGCCTTTGAGGTCGAAGGTTACGGTGCCGGTCTTGGGGTTGGGCATGAGACCCTTGCGGCCGAGAATCATACCAAGTTTACCGACATCTTTCATCATATCGGGGGTGGCAACGGCCACATCAAAATCGGTCCAACCACCCTTCACCTTGTCGATTAGATCATCGGCGCCCACAAAGGCCGCTCCGGCATCCTGAGCTTCTTTTTCCTTTTCAGGTTTGCAGAAAACCAAGACCCTTTTTTCACCTTTAAATTGATTTGGGAGCACAACGGTATCCCGAACTGACTGGCTTTTCTTGAGGTTTACCTTGACCGAAAGATCCACAGTCTCATCGAATTTGGCATAAGCCATGGATTTTACCAAACCCAGGGCTTCTTTAAGTTCGTAGGCGTTAGCGGGATCGTATTTCTTGGCAGTCTCGATATATTTCTTCCCCCGGCTCATTTTTCCACCTCCACACCCATGGACCGGGCGGTACCGGCGATGATCTTCATGGCGGCGCCGACGTCATTAGCCGAAAGATCCACCATCTTTAACCTGGCGATTTCTTCACACTTTGCCTTTGGAAGCTTGCCAACCTTGGTTTTGTGGGACTCCGGGGAGCCCTTTTCAAGGCCTATAGCCTTTTTTATAAGCACCGACGCAGGCGGGGTTTTGAGTATAAAGGTAAACGATTTGTCCGCGTAAACGGTGATGACCACAGGAATCACAAGCCCCGGTTCCATACTTTTTGTCCGGTCGTTAAACTGCTGGACAAACTGGGGAGCGCTGACGCCGTGAGGTCCCAACGCGGGCCCTACAGGGGGCGCCGGAGTGGCTTTTCCCGCGGGGCACTGCAACTTAATAAGGGCGGCAATTTTTTTCTTTGCCATAAAAACTCCTTCGTAGTGTGTCCGGCCGCCGCCGGACTAGCGAGGAAACTCAAGTCCCTCTCCTACTATAAAATCAACCAACCCCGCCGCAAGCAGCGGGGTATGGTTGTTCTCGAAAAGTGGTTGCACTTGGCACGAATAAGCCTGTTCCAAAACCAACCGGGTTTTAAAACCAGCTCAAATACTACACTTTTTCCACCTGTAACAGATCGACTTCTACCGGCGTATTTCGGCCGAAGATGCCTACCATCACCTTGAGCTTGTTCTTTTCCTGGTTCACATCTTCAATAGTTCCGGTAAAAGACTCAAAAGGACCGTCAATAATCTTAACCTGTTCCCCGGCGGCAAAGGACTGGCGGGCCCGTACCGGGCGCTCACCCTTGATCTCTCCTGATTTCTGGAGTATTCCCCGGGCTTCGTCACCCGTGAGGGGGCTGGGTTTTTTATCCGCCGGAGTTCCCACAAAACCGGTAACTCCCTGAATTTTCCTGATTTTAGAGGTCGTGGCCTTCCAATCCAGATCTGGAAGATCCAGTTCTACCAGAATATAACCCGGGAGAAACTTGCGGACCTGGGTTCGTTTCTTGCCATCCCGGACTTCCACCACTTCCTCGGAGGGAACCTTCACATCCCGGACCACTTCTTTGTCCAATTCCCCCATGGTGATCATCATACGGATGGTTTTTTCTATTTTATTCTCATACCCGGAATAAGTATGGAGGACATACCAGCCCGTAGCCATATTTCGTTTTATCTCCTGCCCGTAACAACCCTAAGGATTTACGTTTTTTAGTTAAAAGATCGCCTGCACCCCAAGGAGCAGCAAGAAATCCACCAGCCCCAAAACCGCGGCGATGATTAGGGTGGAAACAATAACAACTTTAACAGAGCTTATTACCGCTTCCCTACTCGGCCATATAACTTTTCGGAGTTCAGCGTAAGATTCTTTTATAAACTGAACAATCTTGCCCATGCCGTCCTTCCTCTTAGAACCAGTTTCAAAACACTCTCAGGCGCAGTAGGCTTCGCCTTCCGGGCCTCAGCTTCCTGCTTCGGCCCTCCAGGCCGGGGTTACCGCTAAACCGCCATCCCTGGCGGTTTACCCATCGGAGCCTGCGCACCTGCTTGGCTCCTCCGGGCCGCGGCAACCCTTCGAAGCCTACCGCTCTTATTGCCGAATTCAAAACACTCTCAGGCGCAGTAGGCTTCGAACCCACGACCTGCGGTTTTGGAGACCGCCGCTCTACCAACTGAGCTATACGCCTAATTCAATCAAGGACACTTCAAAAACCCGGTTAGGTTTTTTTGAAATCCCCTTTATTTAACCTTGGTCTCCTTATGCAGAGTATGTTTCCGATCAAAAGGACAATATTTACGCAGTTCCAGCTTTTCCTGAGTATTCCGCCGGTTTTTCTTGGTAGTATAATTCCGCCGCTTGCATTCGCTGCACTGAAGCGCCACCAGCTCCACAGCCTGCTTTTTACTTGCCATGTATGCCTCCGTTAAGGAAAATTTACCCTATGTAAACTCAAAAAACCATAACATTAATAACTATATTCCGCCAGCCCC
>JAISAK010000275.1 GCA_031266695.1 Treponema sp. | reverse complement strand
CAAAAGGATACGCCCGTAATTATCTTTTCCCCAAGGGGATAGCGCTTCCGTATAACGAGAAGACTATCAAGCTGTTTGAAGTCCGCAAGGAAGAAATTGAAACCCGGAAAGTCCAAAAGCGGCAGGACGCCCTGGGCCTGAAGGAAAAGCTTGAAACTCTGGAACTTTCAATTACCATGCCGGCGGGCGCCAACGGAAAGCTCTACGGTTCGGTAACCGGGCAGACCGTTGCCGATGAGCTTGCGAAGCAGGGTTATCAAATTGAAAGAAAAAGGATTGAGCTTCCGGGGAACAGCTTCAAGAGTGTCGGTAAATACAAGGTAACCGTCAAGCTTTACGAAAGCTCCTCCGCGGAAATTCAGGTTACGGTGCTGGGGCAGGCCGTCAGAACCGAAACGCCCCAGGCGCCCGCCAGATCGGGCCGGAGGCGCCGCGACGAGGCGCCCCCGGAAACGGCCCCGGCCTCAGGCGGCGAAGAAGAATCCGCCGCGGCGAATCGGGAGGCCCCTGAAGACGCCGGCGGCGGCAACCGCGCCGGGGCCGTTCCTCCGGCCGAATCCGCGTCCGCCGCTGAAGCCGCCCCCGCGGAAGCGGAGACCCCGCCGGCCGGGGACGCCTCCGCGGAAAGCGCCGGCTGATTGATCCCATGGCGGCGGCTGCTTCAAAAGATAAAATACCTCCCCATGACGACGAGCTGGAGCGGGCAACCCTCGGCGGCCTTTTGCAGGACGCCGAGGCCGTTTCGGCCGTTATTGATCAGCGCCTGCGGCCGGAGGATTTCTACGCAAACGCGAACAGGCGTATCTTTGAAGCGATTTTAAGCCTTGACGGAAAGGGCCTTCGGGCGGACATTCAGACCGTGGTACAGGAGCTTAGGGCACTGGGCAGGATTGACGAGTCCGGCGGGCCCGCCAATGTCGCTTCCCTTACCACGGTAATACCTTCCAGCGCGAACATTGATTACTATGTCAAGGCGGTGCAGAGTTATTCCCTCAGGCGGGCGCTGCTGCGGGTTGCCTCGGAAATCGGGGCGAAAATCTACGATGAATCCCTGGAAGCCCGGGTTATTCTGGAAGAGATACAGCAAAAAATTTTTGATTTAAGCGACAACCGCAATATTCTGTCGTTCCGTCCTATCGGCGAGGTGCTTAAGGAAACTATCACCATCATTGATAACGTACGCAAATCAAAAAACCCGATTACCGGTATTCCCTCGGGCTTTGAAAGTCTTGACAGGCTTACTTCCGGTTTCCAGCCTTCGGATTTTATTGTTATCGGCGCGAGGCCTTCGGTCGGAAAGACGGCTCTTGCGCTTAACATGGCCTCCCACATGGCCTTTGGAAGAAACAATATCTCCGTGGCGTTTTTCTCTTTGGAGATGTCGAATATCGCCCTTGTGCAGAGGCTTATCTCAAGCGAGGGTATGATAAAGGGCAATGATCTCAGAAGCGGCTTTTTATCGGGCGGGGATTACGGAAAAATTCTCCAGGTCTGCGCGAAAATGTATGAGGCGGCTTTTTACATTGTCGATATGCCTAACATGAAACTTATGGATCTCCGATCCCAGGCCCGCAAGCTCCGGGCCCAGCAGGGGATACAGATTATATTCGTCGACTACCTCGGCTTAATCAGCCATGAAAACGTCATGATGCCGCGGTATGAACAGATTTCGGACATTTCCCGATCCCTCAAGGGCCTTGCCCGGGAGCTTAAGGTGCCCATCGTTGTACTCTGCCAGCTTAACCGGGAAGCCCAATGGGAAACGCCGACTCTGGCCAACCTGCGCGATTCCGGCTCGATAGAACAGGACGCGGATCTGGTGCTTTTTCTCCACAAGAAACAGAACAAAAAAAACAAGAAAAAAGACGAAGAAGAAGAACCTGTTCACAGCGACACAATTCCGACCGACCTTATTATCGCGAAGCAGAGAAACGGCCCCGTCGGTACGATAGAGATGGCGCTGCAGACAAAATTCGCGAAATTCACGCCTCTTTTTAAAGAGCATTGAGGAACGGTTTCAAAATTAACGTAATGGAAAAGCTGACTATTCGCCTGCTGGGCATAGAGGACTACGAAGAATTGCGCGCGCTCTGGTCTGAAAACAAGGGTCTGGGGCTGCGGCGCCTGGATGATTCCCGGGAAGGGATTAAAAAATTTCTTGAGCGGAATTCCGAAACCTGTTTCGCCGCGGAAATCAGCGCGGCGGAAAAAATTCCCGCCGGGAAGGCCCTTGACGGAACGGGAAGGGCTGTGGAATTTGCCGGGGCCATACTCGGCGCCCAGGACGGACGCCGGGCCTATATCTACCATGCCGCCGTAAAGGAAGCGTACCGGGGAAGGGGCCTGGGCGGAAAGCTTGCGGCCGCGGTGGAAGAGGCCATGAAAAAGAAGGGCCTGAAGAAAATCGCCCTTGTCGCTTTTAAAACCAATGAAGCGGGAAACCGGTTTTGGGAAAAGATGGGTTACGCGGCGCGTAAAGACCTTGTGTACCGGGACAAAAGCCTCGACCCCCTGAACGACTGACAGGTGAGCTTGTTCCAAAACTCGGTTAGTTTTGGAACAGCCTCAGGTACTAATCGTTAATTCCCTTCATTCTTTTCATCTGTCCCCGGAAAAAAGCGGGGGAGCCGCGGCGGCGGTCTATTTCGTCCTGCATTTTTGTCCGTACCGCTTCGGCGAATTCCTTTACGGACTCCGAGGTAAAATCCCCCTTCCCGTCGCGTTTCACGTAACGCGAGGGATAAAAGGGTTCCAGTACTACCAGAGTTTCCCTGGGAATGGAGCGCCCCCAGAAGGACCAGGGCCTGAAAAGACCGTTTGAAAACACCGTTACCAGGGGAATAACCGGAAGATCGAGTTCCGCCGCAAGGCGAAAGGCGCCGGGTTTGAAGTCCCGGATTTTTTGATTGTAAATAAAACATTCGCCTTCGGGATAAAAATGCAGATAACGCCGGTATTTGAAAGCCGTCGGGCAGGATTCCAGAATTTTCCGGTAACTCGTTTTTCCCCTTGGGATGGGTACGCCGCCGAGAAGCCTGACAAGGGTGCCGAGAAAGGGAAATTCAACCGTTCCCTCAAGCAGGGTCTGGTAAATAAGGCGCGGAATTACAAGGCCGGTCATTTTAACCGGATCCAAAAAGGTGGTGTGGTTTGAGACCGTAATCGCCCTTCGCACACTCCAAAGACGCCATCGGTGTTTGTAGGAAGTAGAGTACTGCATGAAATTGAACAGCATGGCAATGGGAAAAGTCAAAAAGTAAAAAGTAATACACGACGCCGCGTGAAAGAAAAAAGAGCCGTCAATAACGGGACGTCCGTGTTTGTAGGGCATTTAACCAACCATCCTGTCTTTCCAGGAAAAACCCCTTCCGGAAACAGTCCTGAACCACGACCATGCGGCCATATAAATGAGGTTGAGAAACAGGAAGGGCCAGAGAAAACAGTACCACCAGTTAAGCCGCTGGCCGAGAAAGGCAAAAAGCCAGGTAAGGGTACAGAGAATGTTTACGATAAGGATCTCCATTCTCCAGGGGCTTGAAGTAATCAGGCACATGAAAAACAGGGGGAAGGGGAAAAACAGAAAGAAAAATACCACGATGAACAGGAAGAAAAGGAAAACGGTATTTTTCCCCAGAAAGTCAAAGATGTTTTTACCTATGCCCTCAACCGCGGCGTGGTAACCCTTATACATCCGGCATTTGACGTGTTCGGTGATATTGAGAAACCTTGTCTTGTATCCCTTTCTCTTTACGTAACGCGCCAGGTAGATGTCTTCACTGGTTTTTTTCTTGAATGTCTCGCAGCCCCCAACCGCGAAAAAGACGTCCCGTTTAATGGCAATATACTGACCTATGGCCGCCGAAAAAAAACTCAATTTGGTATAACGGTTCATAAACAGGGGAATGACAAAACCGGTAAGGAAAAACATCAGCGGTACGGTTACCACTTCCCCGAGGCTGAGGAATATCTGTCCCACGTAGCCGGAGATCATGTCCGCCTTGAGGCCCGTCAAATTGGTAACAGCCCAGGAAACGCTTGCGGGACTGTGTACCGTATCGGCGTCGGTGAACAGAAAAATTTCTCCCTTTGCCCGCCGCGAAAGCTGATCAAGCGCAAAGGGTTTGCCGTACCAGCCTTCCGGCAGGGGAGCGCCGCTGATGACGCATATCCTCGGATCCTCGGCGGCAATTCGACGGAGAATATCAAGGGTGTTGTCGGTGGAGTTATCGTCCAGTACAAGAATTTCATAATTTTTGTAAAGCTGATTCCGCAGCGAATTAAGGCATCTTTCAATATTTTGTTCCTCGTTTCTTGCCGGAACCATTACGGAAACCAGGGGGCCGTCAAAAATTTCAACCCCCAGGGTAAAGCGCCACATTTCGTAATGATTCGCCAGGGACAGCATAAAGAAATAACTGGTTACAATAATGAGGGTGGGATAATAAAAAGGGCTTAATAGTTCCGCAAGATAGTTAAACATTCTTACCTCTTTTCGGTGTTGGAAATTTCAAGCAGAGTCCGGACATATTTGTTGCCCGGATATACTTCAAGAGCTTTGAGCAGCCAGGGCCGCGCTTCGGCGTATTTTTTCTGCTGGTTGTAGACGTA
>JAISAK010000251.1 GCA_031266695.1 Treponema sp. | reverse complement strand
CGGCCATCTCGTCAAAGGAAGCCGCCAGTTTTCCCATCTCATCCATAACCTGCGGGTTAAACCGGAAATATCTGTCGCCGGCGCGGAAGCGCGAGATGCCGACAATCAGGGTGGTGATGCTGGAGGCGAATATTGAGGCCATCCAAATGGCGATAAGCACAACCAGGATAATCATGAGGCCGGCCGATATGCCAAGCCTCGCGGTGGTTCCAAGGAGGTTCCCGGAGATCGCCCTGCGGGTTTCATGGACGGCCAGGGTCAGATCGAGGTTGGCTTCGTTGATAATATTCCCCAGCACCTTCTCCATGTTCTTGGCGGGTATCTGAAAATCTTCAAGGCCCGCGCCCAGGGCTACAAAGCCAAAACCCCGCCTGGTTTTACCGTAGTTTCCGGTGTAGTAGGGAATGGTGGCCGCGGTATTGGGTTTCCAGATTCCGCTCCAGAGGATAAGGAAGGAACCGGAGCCGCCTTCGGCGGTAAGATCATACCAGCCCCGGCACTGCGGCGCGTTGTTGAGGTAGCGTCCGTCAAGGCCGACAAGCCCGGCCGCGGTAAGTTCCGGCGCGGGTCTTTTGTCCCGGGACTGCTCCTGAAAGACCGGCACGGTTTTTATGAACTCGGCATAGGGAAGCCCCGATTCCTGCCATTCGTTATAGATGCGGTCTTCAAGCCAGGGAACCTCCGGGTCTCCCGTAGCGGGATTGTAACCCACGATTGAATGATGCCGGGGGTGGCAGATGCTGCGGCACTGGTAGTCCCAGATAAAGGCGTAGTTTCCCTCATGGGCGCTGGGCATTTCCACATAACGCTCGTTCATGGGAGTAATATGGTCGGTAAATTCCATGATGTGATCGTGATCGAGCGCCAGGGTAACATAGCCGCTTATTTTTCCGTTCCGCACTACGGGGGAAGCCCAGCGTATAAGGCCCTTGAATCGCCGGCCCCGGGGGTTTTCCCGTCCCGCGTAGGCTTCTTCTTCGGGTTCGAATTCCAGGCCCCGGGAAGCGGCGTTTTCCGGGGTATACATGCCGATAAGCCGGGAACGTACATAGGCGCCGATTACGTCGGAAACGTAGATCTCGCCGGGCTTGAGCTTTTTCAGCTCGGCGAAATAGGTCTCCGCCTTTACATAAGTGTTAAGCCGGTTTGAAACGTTTCTCCTGCGCCGGTCCATCTGATCGGAAGAAGTTACCTTGACAAGTTCGTTGCCCTCAAGATCCACATAGGTCATTTCAAGGTAGAGGGGCCGGTCTTCGGTTTCCCAAAGTTCCGTGGGGCGGTTATGGTAGTTGGTGTCGTTTTCTTTATTGACGGAAGGAGAGTATCTTCCCATGGGGAGAGGGTCCTTCGGAGCCCAAGACTTGCCGTCCGGGGCCAGCACCCATTCCCGCTGTTTTATCAGAAGGCTTTTCTGGGATCTGATAAAATGTCCGTAGGCCGCTTCGTCCGGTTCCAGCCCCGCGGCGTAGAGGATATCGCTATCCCGCTGGTAGAGAAAGCTTGCCACCCTCTGCGCAATATCGGTACTGCTGCGTTCAAGCTGCCCGGTGGCGAAATCATTGAGGGCACTTACGGAGTCCTGCACGGCAATTTCACCCATTTCAGCCAGTGCCCCGTTGGCCTTGTCCCTGAGCTCCTGGGCCCGCTGGCTGAGTTCTTCCCCCAGATGCCGCGCCTGGGTCCAGGCAACGATGGTAAGCAGGACAAGGGGAATTACCTTGATGATAACAAAAATTAAAATGAGCTTGGCCCTTATTCCGAAACCGAGGCCGGTAAGAAATTGTCCCAGAGCTGTTTCCAGACGATGTATAAATTTCATGCTTTTTCCATTAATCGTAATTGATAATCGGAATCCGCGTGGCGCGGATCCCTAATCCAGCAGGGGATTATAGACGGGCAATTCCGATTCATAGTCAGGATCATTTAAACCGCCGCTCCGCGTTTCCGCCGCCGCGCTTTCATCTTCCGTTACGCCGTCCCTCTCCTCCGCCCCGACGGCGAATTCGCCGTCGCCGCCCGGAAGGGAATCGGGGTCATTAAATGTCCATGAACGGGTTTCCCGGGTTGACCGGTCCCGCGCCGGGACGCTGCTGTTCCCCGGTGAACTGCGGCCGGCCCCGCGGCCCCTTGAACGGTTTTGGCTTTCCTGCGGTTCCTGCGGTTCGGGGAAAAGATCCGGGGGCAGGATCGGCATAGTGAGGGAACCGAGAAGCACGTCGTCGTCCATTCCGAGTATATTGCCGCGCATGGTGTTTATGGCGGCGCTTGAAGAATAGGAAGCGTTTCCGTGAATATTGCAGTACTGAACGGGCTGGGTTCCCTCGAGGAAGGGGAGGGTAATCTCGCCCTCATTGCAGGCGGCGGTTTTTAACAGGCCCGATTTGGCGCAGACCGTAACTTCAATAATGCCGGTACTCGGCCTGACAAAATCTTTGTACGGCAGTCCCCTGTGGATTTCCCGCATATAGTCGCCCCATACGGGGCCCGCCAGGGTTGAACCGGTCAGATCGACGCCCAGCGAGTTGCCGGGCTTGTCAAAGCCGAACCAGATGGCGGTAGTGTAGTAGGGAGTATATCCGACAGCCCAGGCGTCCGACCAGTTCTGGGGAGTCCCGGTCTTGCCGGCGGCGGGCATTCTGAAATTCTTTCCGTTGCTGTCCCTGAAGGTGAATTTGGCGCCATAGCCCGACCCGTAGTAGAGGGTTCCCTCTTCAACGGTCTTTTCAAGAATCTTGGTCATAATGTACGCGTTCTGGGGGCTTATCACCTGGATTTCACCGCCCATACGCCGCTGCCTGAGCCGCGTCTCCCTTTCCGGATCCAGCACTACCCGGCCGTTCCGGTCTTCCACGGAGCGGACGGCGATGGGGATAACGTTTCTGCCCTGGTTGGCAAATACCGCGAAGGCCCGGGCCATGCGCAGGGGCGAAGCGGAAATAATCCCCAGTCCCAGGGGATAGACCCTGGGAAAGGTACGCCGGATCTGATCCGGGTCGGTAATGTCCAGCAGAGCCGCGGCCCGGTCAATGGCGGCGTCGAAGCCTATAGTGTCAAGCACTTTGAGGGAAGGGACGTTCATCGAATGGGACAGGGCGTCATAGAGCAGCACCGATCCCTTCCACTCGCCCCTGAAGTTAAGGGGGATGTAGGGAGTGCCGTCTTCGTTGTGGAACACAATGGGTACGTCGTAGATCAGGGAAGAGGCGGTAAGCTTGCGGCTGTCTATTGCCGCCGAGTAATACAGGGGTTTGAAAGAGGAGCCGGGCTGTATGTTGCCCTGGGTAGCCCGGATGAGCTGATTCGATTCATCGTACCTGGAACCGCCGATGATGGCGGTGATATAGCCGGTTTCGTTTTCGATGGAAATAAGAGCGCCCTCAACTACATTCTGCTCCGTATTTGTTTTAAGATCGCCGAAGCCCCTGTTGGTAAGAGTCTTGATGTCCTGAATGCCGAAGACCAGCGCCGCCATATCGACAATAGGATTAACGGTTTTGGTATAACGGGAAAGGGCTTTCTGCTCATTCTGGGCTTCGGAGGTGGCGTGGATATCGCCCAGGTCGAAGCAGAGCGAGAGAAGGTCTACTATGGGAATATAGGTACGTTCGGCCTGGACGTTGCTTTTCCCCAGGGATCTGGCGAATTCCATGTTTGCCCTGGCAAGGCCTTCGGCCATAAATTTGGCCGCCGCTTCCTGATGCCGCAGATCAAGGGTGGTAAGCACCGAGTAGCCGTCCCGGTAGTAATCCATGGTTCCGTACATCATTTCATTCAATTCACGGCGCACATACTCGCTGAACCAGGGCGCCTTGTCTTCCCGGTCATAGTAGGCTGCGGTCGAGGCCCGGGTGTAATCGTAGCCGTCCCAGTATTCGTTAAAGGAAGCGTCCGCCTCTTCCCTGGTAGCATACCCGAATTCAATCATCCGGCCCAGAACGGCCCGCTGTCTGTCCATTGCCACGTTGGGATTACTCAGGGGATTGTAGTTGGTGGGGCTGGAAAGCTGGATAGCCAGAATCGCCGCTTCCGCCAGGGTAATCTCCCGGGCGCTGTGGCCGAAGAAATATTTGCTGGCCGCCTCCACCCCGTAGGTGCCGGGCCCCATGTACAGATAATTCAGGTAGATCTCGAGAATCTCGTTTTTGGTATAACGCCGCTCCAGCTGGAAGGCCCACCAAAGTTCGCGGATTTTCCGCCGGATGGTTTTTTCCCGCCGGTCCGCGTAAAGCGTTCCCGCTACCTGCTGGGTTATGGTGGAACCGCCGCCGAGGGATCTCCCCGTGATCTGCCCGAAAACCGCCCTGGCTATGCCCCGGATGCTGAACCCCTTGTGGTTGTAAAAGTCCGGATCCTCCCGGGCGAGCACCGCGTAAATAAGATGCCGGGGCAGTTCGCTCAGGGAAACAAGTTCCCGTTTTTCATCGGCGGAAAATTCGGTAATGAGGACGCCATTAATGTCCAGCACCTTGGTGGGCAGGGCCGGGGCAAGGTCCTGAAAATTTTCCTGGTTTTTGATGTTGCTGGTTTCGGCGAGGGAAAGGCCCAGGGCAATGCCGATAAGTACGGCTATAACAATGGTAAGCGCGGCAAGAAATTTAATAATCAGTCCCGCGAAAAAAGACACTCTCCCCAATTTTTCCATGATTGCATTTTAATACTAATCCGTAAAGGTTTCAATTCCCCGCAAAATACATTCAAGGTAAGATACCGTACCCCTTGGCCTTGCCTGCCCGGCTCCTATGTTCCTCAACTTTGTTCCGTGAACGCCTTTGTTCCCCGACGGATAGTTTTACTCTCTTCGACGATCAACCCTCTTGTAGGAGGCCAGAAGTCGCCGGGCAGGCAA
>JAISAK010000144.1 GCA_031266695.1 Treponema sp. | reverse complement strand
GTATGGAGACAAAAGCAGCTAAGACCTGGCCATTGCCGACTATACCCAGGCGATACGGCTCAACCCGGAGTATGCGAAGGCGTATAACAACCGCGGCGCTACGTATCGCAGGAAAGGGGACATAGACAGGGCTATTGCCGACTATACCCGGGCGATAGGGCTCGACCCGGATAACGCGGCGCCGGCGGAGCTGGCGAAGACGTATTACAACCGCGGCGTTGCGTATTATTCCAAAGGGGATTACCGGCGCGCCCTGACGGAATGGGAACAGGCCCTGCGGATAAATCCCAGCGATACCGGTGTGCGGGACGCTGTTGAAGCGTTGCGCCGGGCGGGTAGTGAGGGTATCACAGGGCGCAGGCATTGACAATTCCGGCCCTGGGCTTAATGTTTATAAATTATGAGATCTTCCTTTTCGGGAGCTACCACCGAACAGATTGCGTCTGCTTCCGGGGGAAGCGTTATACCCCTCGGGGGATTAAGTTTTTTTGCGAAACTATCATAGCGTTTGTCTTTTGCCGGCAGGCCTGAGGTATAAAAAACCGGCACCCCCTTTTCCCGGGCGGCGGTTCGGAGCAGACTGATTTTTTCCATTGCCCGGAAAGCTCGCTCGCCGATGCCTGCCGGATAAACGGCGCAGGATTCTAAAACGGGCTTATCAATTCCTACAAATTTATTCTGGGTGTCAATTATCATAAGCACCGGCTTCTTGCCAAAACCTGCTCTTTATTAACGATAGACTGAAAACGGCGAGACACGCCCTCAACCTTTCTCAAAAGCAGTTTGCTGAGGGTATTTTCCTTAAAAGCAGCGGTTACCTGGGGGATATTGAGATACACCGGCACGGAGTCAATGACCGCAATATCAAAGAAAACGGATAATCCCAAAGAATTTCATAGAATCTTGACGGAGCGCTGTCGATCCGGGCCGCGGTAGAGGCCGTTAATTTCATTCCGCCCTTGTAAAATTCCCGTTTATATCCTACAATTCAGCTAGGATATGTCAAAATCTACGTTAAACACGGCCGCAATTCGCGGGCCGGAAGACGCCGGGGAGGAAGCATGAGGCGGGGTACTCTGCTGATACATAATGGCCACGAGACGGATCCGGCAAGCGGCGCCCTGGGGGTGCCCCTTATTCAGACCTCAACCTTTAATCAGGCCGCGTATTTCAACGCCGGCCCAGACGCGAAGGCGCCGGAATTCGACTACGCCCGCTCCGGGAACCCTACCCGCAAGGCCCTTGAGGAAATCATCGCCTCCCTTGAGGGGGGAGCCGCGGGATACGCCTTTGGGAGCGGCATTGCGGCTATTTCTTCGGCGCTGGGGATTTTTTCGGCCGGGGATCACGTCATTGCCGCCGAAGATATTTACGGAGGCAGCTACCGCATTCTTAACACCTTTTACAGCCGCTGGGGCCTTGAGCATACGGCGATAGACAGCGCCAGGCCGGAAGAAATACGACGGGCCCTGAGGCCGAACACAAAGGCGCTCTTCCTTGAAAGCCCTTCCAACCCCCTGCTCAAGATATCCGACCTTAAAACCTGCATCGGCATAGCAAAGGAAGCGGGGCTTATTTCCGTTGTTGACAACACCTTTATGACCCCTTACCTTCAGCGGCCCCTTGAACTGGGCGCGGACATTGTGATCCATTCGGCCACCAAATTTTTGGGCGGCCACAGCGACGTTGTGTCGGGCCTTGCGGTATGCGCAACGCGGGAACTGGGAAAGCGGCTCTACGCGGTGCAAAACGGCTTCGGCGCGGTACCGGGGCCCTGGGACGCGTGGCTCGTGATCCGCGGCATAAAAACCCTGCGGGTGCGGCTTGAGGCGCAGGAAAAGGCGGCGCGTTTCCTGTGCGAAGGGCTGCGGGAACACCCCGCGGTGGCGGCGGTTTACTACCCCGGCCTTGAGGATCATCCGGGAAAGAAAATACACGACGCGCAGGCTTCCGGCGCGGGGGCGGTTTTTTCCTTCAAAACAAAAACCGCGGAACAGGCCCTCCGCTTCCTCGGCAGGGTAAGGCTTGCCGCCGCCGCGGTAAGCCTTGGCGGTGTGGAAACCATCGCCTCCTACCCGGTCAGGATGAGCCACGCCTCAATCCCTCAGGCGGAACGGGAGCGGCTCGGCATCAGCGATACCCTTATCAGAATTTCAACGGGTCTTGAAAATCCCGAAGATCTGCTTGAAGATTTTGAACAGGCCCTTGGAGAAGTATGAACGGCATGAATAAAAACGATTATGCGTGTAACGGCGGCGCTTCCCCGGCGGAAGAACTTTCCGCGGCAAAGGCCGGCGGCGGCCGAAGCGGGCTTTCCCCGGAAAGCGTTGTCGTACACGGGGCTACCCCCTTTGATCCGGTAACCGGGGCAATCAGCGTTCCCATCTATCAGAGCGCGACTTTCCGCCACCCCGGACTTGGCGAAAGTACGGGCTTTGATTACGGCCGGGGTATCAACCCCACGCGAAGGGAGCTTGAAAAAACCCTGGCTCTTATTGAGCGCGGAAAATACGGCCTTGCCTTTGCCACGGGAATGGGGGCAATCTCCGCGCTGATAAAACTTTTCAGGCCGGGGGATCACATCATCGTCTCGGAGGATCTCTACGGCGGCACCTACCGGCTCTTCAACGAATTCTACAGCCCCTACGGCTATTCTTTTTCCTGGATCGATACCGGCAACTTCGGCTTAATCGAAAAGAATCTGCGGAAGGAAACAAAGGCCCTCTTTGTCGAAACCCCCTCCAACCCCATGATGAAGGTGACGGACATCGGCCGTTCGGCGGAGCTGATACACCGGCAAGGCGGCAGGCTTATCGTGGACAACACCTTCCTCTCGCCCTGGTTTCAGAATCCCCTGGAGCTTGGCGCCGACCTGGTGGTACACAGCGGCACTAAATACCTTGCGGGCCACAACGACACCCTTTCGGGTTTCATCGTACACAATAACGATCAAACCGAAGAAAAGCTGCGGAATATCCAGAAAAGCGAAGGGGCTTCCCTTGCGCCCTTTGACGCGTGGCTTGTACTGCGGGGCATCAAGACCCTCGGCCTGCGCATGGAGAAGCACGAAAAAAACGCCCGCGCCGCCGCCCTGTGGCTGCGCGGGCATCCGCGGGTTGAAAAGGTCTTTTACCCGGGTTTCGAGGATCACCCCCAGTACGCGCTTTCCCAAAAACAGGCGCGGGGGGCGGGCGGCATGATCTCGTTTTATCTCAAAAATCCAAAGGATGTGCCGGTGCTGCTCCGCAACCTCAACCTGATACTCTTTGCCGAAAGCCTTGGCGGAGTTGAATCCCTTATGACTTATCCGCTTGCCCAGACCCACCAGGCAATACCGGAAGCCATGCGGCTTTCCGCGGGGGTGAACGACAGACTCATGCGTTTTTCCGCGGGCATTGAAAACGAAAATGATATTATTGCCGATCTTCAAACGGCGCTGGAACAGTGCGCAAAGGAGAATAAGGAATGAGAATATCAACCAAAGGACGTTATTCTCTTGAGGCCCTCCTCTTCATGGCCCTGCTTCCCAAAGACGAATACACCAGTACAAGAAACATCGCTGAACACACGGAGATATCCGAGGGGTATCTGGAACAGCTTTTTATTCCTCTCAGAAAGACGGGGATCATCAAGGGCCTGCGGGGGCCCCAGGGGGGCTACGTCCTCGGCAGGGCGGCCGGGGACATCAGGGTTGGGGATATACTGCGGATAGTGGAAGGGTCCCTTGAACCCGTCGACTGCCTTGACACGCGGGTCTGCCCCATCAGGGACAAGTGCATCTCCCGGCATACCTGGAGCGAGATGTACAGGGAGATTTCCGGCTGCGTTGATTCAATCAGCCTGCGGGATCTGGTCGAGGCCTACAAAAACATGGATCAACTGGAGTACGCGATATGAAAATTTCCACCCGGGGGCGTTACGGTATACGGCTGCTCATTGACCTTGCCGGACACGCCGGAGAAGATCATGTACCCCTGGCAAGCGTAGCCCGGCGGCAGGGCATCTCGATCCGCTACCTTGAGCAGGTCGCGGTAATTCTTCGCCGCGCGGGTTTTATCCGTTCCGTCAAGGGCGCCTCGGGCGGCTACTCCCTGGCGTGGAAGCCGGAAGAAATCATCGTCGGCGAGGCCCTGCGGGAACTGGAGGGGGACATGCTTGTCGTTGATCCGCCCCGGGCCGGCGTAAAGGAATCAAAGCTTCAGCGCTGCATCCGCATTACCGTATTCGACAGGATCAACGCGCGAATCGCCTCGGTCATCGACAACAAGACCCTTGCTTCAATTGCGGGCACCACCGACCCGGATGAGTCGTATATGTATTTTATTTAGAGAGGTGCGCGGCGGCGGAATGAGCCCCCCGAAGCAAGCTCGAACCGAAGGTTCGGCGGGGTATTAAACCAGACTTTCGAAGGAAAGGAATATCTTCGACAGCGGGAGCGCCAAAGCCGCCATGCGCGGCTTTATATCTCGGCCTCTTACTTATTGTAAAAAATACATCCAAGTTAATAAGTTTGTACCCCTTGGCCTTGCCTGCCCGGCGGCTTCTGGCCTCCTGCAATGAAGGTTGATCGTCAAAGAAAATAAAACTATCCGTCAGGGAACAAAGGCGTTTACG
>JAISAK010000360.1 GCA_031266695.1 Treponema sp. | reverse complement strand
AGCAACGAAGGAACGATACAAGCCGCGCTTGAAAATTTTACTGTCACTTATAAAACCTTTCAGGGAATTGTTCTGGAAGCCGGGAACGAAGGGCCGGATGAAAAGGATCTGCCCGCGCTTGTTTCGGGCATGGTCTCCCACATGGGTACGGCCCGGGCCCTTCCGGGAGGAAACTGCCTTGTCCTCGTAAATGAGAATATAGACCGGGAGCTGCTTGCCCACCGGCTCGCAAAAAACACGGAAACCGGAGTCCTTCTCCAATTCAGCGCGGACAATGTCTCCGGGGCCTTAAAAGAACTCAAGCCTTATTTGTAATGAACCAGGCTCTGTTATCCGATCCGGGGGTCCGGCTTCATTCGCGCTACAACCCTTCGGGAGAAGCCGAGCGTTATCTTGAGGCCCTTAATCTTCCGGAGGGCATTGATTATTTTATCCTCCTTGAGCCGGGCCTTGGCTATCTCATAGCGCCGCTGAAAAAAAAATGTCCCGGCGCGAAGGTCGTTGCGCTTCACGCGGACCGCGCCTTCAGGAATCCGCCCTCGGAAACGGCCCCAAGGGGAATCCCCGCGTGGTTTCCGGACAGCGGCCTCTCGGTTCGGGAATTTCTCGAAAAGGAAATCCCCGACAGCTCTTCGATACGGATCATTGAGTGGCGGCCGAGCCTGCGGGTATACGGCGAAGGCTACCTTTCCGTTCTTTCCGAAACCGTGGATTTCATAAAAAGGGCCGGCGCGAACGCGAGGACGGAGAAGAATTTCGGCAGGCGGTGGCTGAAGAATTTTTTCAAAAATGTAAGCCTTATGCGCAGCGCCCTCCTGTTCAGACCGGCGGCCTCGCCTGTCGTTATCACCGGCTCCGGGCCAAGCCTTGAGGACAGCCTTCCTTCCCTGTTTGAAATGCGGAAGGAGGTTTTTATTCTCGCTTCGTCTTCGTCGCTGCCCGCCCTTGAAGCGGGGGGCCTTGAGCCCGATCTTGTCATCGCTACCGACGGAGGCTCCTGGGCGCCGCTGCACCTTTTCGCCTGGGTTCGCAATCCGGCCCGCGGCGGCGACGGGACGGCGGGCGCGGCGGGACGGCTGCTTGCGATTAATCCCTGCGCCGCCGTGCCTTCCCAGTGCGGGGCTTTCCCCTTCCTTGTCCTTAGCGACGGCAGCCTTTGGCAGAGCCTTATCCTCAAAGAACTGGGCGTTCCTTCCCTTGTCATTCCCCAGCGGGGAACCGTAACGGCCTCGGCCCTTGAGCTGGCCCTGAATTTAAGCAGCGGAAATATTTACCTTGCCGGCATGGATCTTTCGGTAAGGGATCTGCGGAGTCACGCAAGACCCTACGGCTTTGATCACCTTTTATACGGAAGGGCCTCGCGGCTAAATCCGGCGTACTCCCAAACTTTTACCCGCTCGGACAAGATCCGCGGGGGCGGAAGCCACGAAGTCTACGCCTCCTGGTTTAAATCCCGGATTGAAACCCTGCCGGACAGAATCTTCTCCCTGGGCAATAATCATCCTGTTTTCAAAAATCTGCCGAAAGCTCCCCCGACGGTTTCGGGAGCCGGGGCGGAATTTCAGTTTCGGGAATTTCGCCTGAAGCCGCCCCCTCCCGGCCTTGCCCTCGATGCCCTTGACCGCGCTTTTGAGGATCCCCGCTTCTCCGGGACTCTTCAGAAGGAACTGTCGCCCCTCCTCGGCGGAACGGACGGGGCGGATTTGATACGGAACGAAATGCGGAACCTGGCCGCCGTTTATGGGGGAAAGCGCCGTGGATAGCCGTTTTATTTTCGAGCGGAATCTTCTTGCCCTTTCCACGCGGAATCCCGGGCTCTGCTCAAGGCTTACGACGGCCGAAACAACGCTGGGGCGTTACCGCTTTCCCGAAGCCCGGTCGGGTGAAATTATACCTGCCCTGAGGGACGGCTCGGGAACGGCGCACCCTCTGCACTCAATGGTGGATCCCCGCAGGGAAGGGGAACGGCTTGTGTCGACCCTGAAGGATGAGGGGTTTGTCGTTTTCCTCGGCCTGGGCGGAGGTTTCGCGGTTGAGGCCGCCCTGGAACGGGACGACATTTTTATGGTTCTTGTTGTCGAATACGATATAAACGGAGTTGCGGAACTTTTTTGCTCAAAGGAATACGTAAAGATCCTCGGGGATCCCCGTTTTCTTCTGATGGTGGATCCGCCGCCAGAGGCCCTGGGAGCCTGCGTCCTTGAACTCTACCAGCCGGCCCTGAGCGGCGGCCTGCGGGTTTTTCCGTTACGCGCAAGAACCGGGCGGGACGCCGCCCGTTTTGGTTCCGCGGCGCAGGCTATTCAGGACAGCCTGGAAAAAATTTCGGCCGATTATTCGGTTCAGGCCTGGTTCGGCTCCCGCTGGTTCTCGAATATCCTCCGTAACCTTAAAACCGCCGAATCCCAGAACCTGAGCGTGGCGCCGATACGCGCCGCCGCGATATGCGCCGCGGGCCCCTCGCTGGACGATCAGCTTCCCCTGCTTGCGTCCCGCCTGGAGGGGAAGGACAGGCCCTTTGTTATCGCGGCGGATACAAGCCTTCCATGCCTCCTGAAAGAGGGCATGGAACCCGACGCGGTGGTTTCCATTGACTGCCAGCATATCAGTTGTTACCACTTTATGGGGACAGGGGCGCGTAAAATTCCCCTTTTCCTTGACCTTGCGAGCCCTCCCCTCCTGGCGGGTTTTTCGGACTCGCCCTTCTTCTTTTCCGGGGGCCACCCGCTTGCCCTGTACGTTTCCCGGTACTGGCGCCCCCTCCCCCGCCTTGATACTTCCGGCGCCAACGTTACCTACGCCTGCCTGTCCCTGGCCGAAAGCCTGGGAGCGGAGCATATAGAAATTTTCGGCGCCGATTTTTCCTATCCCGGCGGAAAAGTTTACGCCCGAGGTTCCTACATTTATCCTTTTTTTGAAAGAAGGCAAAACAGGTTTTCTACCTTCGAAGGGCTGCTTTCGGCCTTCCTCTATCGCGGCCCCTTCCTGCCCCCGGAAAATCCCGGGGCCGGAAGGGCTTATTACGAAACCGCGGCGATGCGCCAATACCGGAAACGCCTTGAAGAAAAGGCCGCCCTTATGGAAGCCGGGGTGTATCCGGTTCCGGGCGGGGGCGCGCCCGTCGAGATACGGCAGACCGGGGAGAAGCGCCGGCGGGAACCCCGGGCGCCGAAGCTTTTCGCTTCCGGCAGGGCACGGATGAGCGCCGGGGAATTTCTTTCCCGGTACCGCGCCGGCCTGGCGGCCCTCGAAATTCCCCGGAGGGGAGCGCTCCTTCAGGACCCGGCGGCTGAAAAGCGGGAACTGCTGACAACGCTGCTCCCCCAGGCCGCGGCTTTCAGGCGCCGCCGTCCGGAACTTTCGGCCGCGGAAATTTTACGGGAAGTAAAAGAGTACAGCCTTGGGGAAATAGACCGGGTTCTGCTTTCCCCGGGGCTTCCGCGTTTACAGGAAGCAATGAGCAAGTAGCAA
>JAISAK010000356.1 GCA_031266695.1 Treponema sp. | reverse complement strand
TAGAGGAAAGTGTAGTTTTCCGTACCGTCATCGGAGGAAAAAAGGCGGAAGCGGACAAAGGCCTCCCATGTCGAATAACGCTCAGTCTCTCCGGTCAGCCCCTCCCGCAGCAATACCGGCGCGGCCCCGGGCCGGGGATCGGGACATTCCAGGGTCCAGCGGGAATGGGAAAACAGGCGTTCTTCGGCGTCTCCTCCGTCCCCCGCGCTCTCCCAGGGAACGAAGCGGGCCGTGTGATGGTAGAATTCCCCCAGGGTTACCGTAAAATTTCGGGCGCTGAAGGCAGGCGCCGGAGGAAGCAGGGAAAGGATCAGCTCGGTACACCGGGGAATGTCGGCCCATTCCGGCGGCGATTCCGGACGCCCCGCTTGTCCTGCCCGCGCGGAGTCGCCGATAGGAGGATCCTCTCCGTTATGCGCTGTTTTGTCGGCAGTTTTCCGGGCGGGCGCTGCCGCTTCAACGGCAAAGGGCGGCTTTAGTTCCCGGTTGAGGCTGGCCCCGAAACGCTTTGTCAACTTTTCCAGATCCAGTCCCCGCAGGCGGAACAGGATGTGGGGGTCCGCGTCGATCTCGCGGGCTATAATATAGTAGAGGGCCGCCATGTGCTTGCAGGGGTCGCCCCAGTCGGGGCAGGTGCAGGAACGCCGCATATCCTTCCAGCGCCGGGGAATAAGCTCAACCCCTTCTTTTTGGAGTTTCCTCAAGAATTCTTCCGGCAGTTCCCCCGCGGTGATCCGGGCAAGCAGGGAGGGATCCTCCTCAATAAGCGCGAGAACCCGTTCCTTTTCCGCCAGCGGCGGAAAGCTTATCTCCACCTTATAGAAAGGCCGGTAATTGC
The DNA here is from genome assembly GCA_031266695.1 of Treponema sp. Classification (GTDB taxonomy): domain Bacteria; phylum Spirochaetota; class Spirochaetia; order Treponematales; family Breznakiellaceae; genus JAISAK01. The sequence continues at coordinate 3,918 of JAISAK010000356.1, read as the reverse complement.
CCTTCACTTTGGCAAGGGCTTTCCCCTCCTGAATATCCAGGGACAGCACCTTGCCGGTGTTGGCATAGCTCCGCCCCCGGTCAAGCCGGGCGTCCATCCCATAGCTGTTAAGAATATCAATAAACCACTTTCCCCAGGGACTGGCTCCGTAATTCTGCCGCGCCATGACGATTCAGTATACGGTATTATAGAGTTTATGTCAAAAACGTTTCGATCTATTTAGATTTAGAACACGAGCACGTTTTGCCCCCTTCGCAGCAGCCTGGCCGTTTTGCGCGCACTACTTTAACGATATGAACGACCAGAAAAACAGCAGCGGCAAGCACAACGGCGACAACGATTAAGACTTGAATATCCATAACAATCTCCTATTATACTATGGTCCCCCGACCAATGGGTGACAGCGTACATACTGTCTATTAGATGTTATTTTTCTTCCCTTTCATATTATAACGATCCCATCTCCATTTTTGCGGCCTCGAGCAGATCCCCCAAATGAGCGCAGGCGTATTTTTCCGCCGCCTTATGTGCGATAATTCCGCAGGTTTGGGCGTCCGCCAGCGCGTTGTGGGCATCATAGGTAATGCCGAAATATTCTCCCAGACTGGTAAGGGCGTGGGATGCCAGTCCCGGCCAGGCGGCGCGGGCCAATTTAAGGGTACAAAAATATTTAAGCGGCGGTACGGGCAGTTCATACCATTCAAGGGCAGCCCTGAGTACGCCCATATCAAAAGCCGCGTTATGGGCCGCCAGGGGCAGATCGCCGATAAAAGGGCGGAGGCTGTTTTCCCAAACTTCTGCGAAGGCCGGCGCGTCCCGCACGTCCTCAATGGTGAGGCCGTGAATGTCGGTGAACTCGGGGCGGATATACAGCACCGGAGGACGTATCAGGGAATAAAAAGTATCCACCGCCTTTCCGTTGAGAAATTTTACCAGCCCCACCGAACAGGCGCTTTCCCGCGAATATTTTGCTGTTTCAAAATCAATGGCAATGAAATTCATGCCTTTTCCACTCCTTTGGCATCCGTTGTTTATTCGAAAGTCTGGCTTAATACCCCGGGGCTTGCCCCGGCTCGAATAACGCAACGGTTACAAAAATTTGGTATTAAACCAGACGGTATAATAAACTTCCTATCGAACGAGCCTCCGTTTAATCTAACGCAACGCTTAAGATACCGCGCGGCTTGCCGCGCGGAGGCTCATCGATGGGAAAGTTTATCCATACGACCATTATGTTATACTCTATTAATACTTAAAAAGCCACCGCCTTTGGCGGTGGTTATGTGCTTTAGCCAAGTACTTTTTACGGACAGGAACATTATGCGCCGGCTCTGATCCGGCACCTTGATGTACTTCAATTTATAGCCTAGAATATTCTTTAATGGGCGCTTTATTGCGGAAAGAAACAATAGGGGAAGAACTCGGCGTTTCTTTAGCCACAGTCAATAATTGGATTAAAACCCAGGTTATACCGTTACCGGATACCGGAAATTATTACAGCCGGGTATCTTTTGATTGTATAATTGATAAATTAAAAAATAACACAGACCGTTTAAATTCCCGCGCAAACAGGTCCCGGCAAAAGAAAAAGGAAATATGCTATTTGGGCATAACCGATAAAGGCAGAAAAAAATTATTGGAAACCCTTGTATATGATTTTGAGCAATCAAATCTGCCGGTTGATGACGGAGTTTTGGCCCTTTCTTTATCAATTTTGCGTTCAAATAATTTGATAAATATGCGCCGGACACGGAATAATAATTCAAAAATTGATATATTGCTTTCATCATGGATGGAAAAATGTATCAAGCCGGAATTTGTCAGGCAATTATATTCCCGGTATGAAATACAAAATCTTGATGATGATATATTGGGCGCTTTTTATCAATCAATCATAAGTGTTTCAGAGAAATCAAACAGAGGTTCTTATTATACACCGGCGGAATTATTGAAAGGAATAATACTAAATCCGAATAAAACTGTTTTTGACCCATGCTGCGGAAGCGGCGGTATTTTACTGAATGTGATAACCAAAAAACACGATCCGAAAAAAATATTCGCAAGTGATATAGACGAGACAGCGTTAAAAATATGTTTTATCAATCTTGCCTTGTTTTTTAATAATAGCAATATAGCTGTCAATATTTCAAAACAGGATATAACGGCCAATAATGCGGATTTTCCTTTTTCAAAAACAGCGAATGAACACTTTAATTATATTATTACAAACCCGCCGTGGGGCAGTAAATTCTCAAAAAAGAAAAAGGAAAATTTTATCGAACTATATCCCGAACTTAAAACATCGGAAATTTTCAGTATTTCCCTGTATAATTCTCTGAAAATGCTTGAAAAGGACGGTGAATTATTTTTCTTCCTTCCCCACGCATTTTTAAATGTTGCCGCGCACAAAAATATCAGAAATTACGTTTTCAACAAGAATAATAAAATTCACATAAAATTACTGGGCAATGCGTTCAGAGGAGTTTTATCGGAAAGTATTTTGCTTTCAGTAAAAAATATTTCCAATGAAGATCATATAACAATTCAAAACAAAGCGGGAAACACATGGAAATTACCGCGAAAAAATATTGTTCCGCCGGATGATATTGTAAGCGCCACCGGCAACGATATAGATACTTCGCTTTTGGAAAAAATATACAGCACGGAACATACCACATTGCAGGACGATACGCTTTTTGCCCTGGGGATCGTCACCGGAAACAATAAAAAACATTTATTGAATAAAAAAACAGAAAATGCGGAGGCCGTATTCCGCGGCAAAGATATCGGAAAATATAAATTTTTGACTCCCGAATACTTTATCGAATTTCAGCCTGATTTATACCAGCAGACAGCCCCGGTAGAATATTACCGGCAAAAAAAGATTGCATACCGTTTTATATGCGACAAACTTGTCTGCGTTCTTGATAATGCCGACAGGCTTCTTTTAAACAGCGCCAATCTTTTTATATCAAAAAATTATCCGATGGAAACTATTGTTTCATTCTTTAACAGCGATATATATACATTCATATTCAAAAAAAAGTTTCATTCCAGAAAAGTATTAAAATCTCATTTACAAAATCTCCCTTTGCCGGTCTTGACTCTCTGCACGCATCAATTCATATACAAATTATATGCTAAAAATTTTGTAAACGCCAACGCTAATATCGAGGACTTTCAAGCCGAAATAGACAAAATTATTTGCAGATCGTTTTCTATTGACAAGCATCAATATAATTATATTAGAGGGGAAATATAATATCATCGCTGTTGTCAAACTACGGTTTTCCGGCGCCATGACCTCGGACATACACGGCAAAGGCCGGCAGAGCCTCACTCCAGTCACCGTTCTTCGGGAAAAGCCGAATCCCGGCCTTGTCTTCATTGCCGCCGTATCCCGCGCCGGCCGCGCCCTCGTTTGCCCAGAAAGCCCTGGCCTCTGTTTCAATATGCCGGGCGGCTTTTTCAAAGCCCTTGTCCCGCAGAAATCCGGCAAGGTAAAAACCCAGCCCGGAGATATCAAAGGCCGCTATGCTCCCAAGCCGATCAAGATCGGAAGCCGCCGCGGCCTTTAGAACCGGCGGCAGTACGGCCTCTGTTTCGGCCGTGGGGCACTTTGCCGGATGTTCCACCGCACGGGTAAAGGAATTATCGCCGGTTAGGGTGAGGAAGGCAATAATCCCGTAAAAAGAATCATTCCCTGCGGGGAATTTCTCCGGAGCTTCCGCGTAACGGACAAAGATTTCGGTAAAGGCAGCCCAGGCGCGGCAGAGTTCAATCATTCCCGCGCGGACCTTTTCTGCGGGAGAAAAGGCCTGGGGTTTTGTTATGCCGAAATCAGGCGGAGCCGCCGCGGTTTCCGCCGCTTCAAGGAGCCTGCCGAAGGCGTCCAGCAGAGGGTGCGTTCTTAAATCA
>JAISAK010000352.1 GCA_031266695.1 Treponema sp. | reverse complement strand
AAAGGGCCTGGCCGAGGGTCTTACCGCGGTTCTCAACGTATCCCTTGTCATTCCCGGCGGGAAAATCTTTTCCCTCCTGGGGCCTTCGGGCTGCGGCAAATCCACCTTCCTCGAAATTCTCGCGGGGCTTCAGGCGCCTACCGACGGAACCATCCACATCGACGGCAAGCTGGTACTGGAACCCCTGCCCGCGACGCGCAGGGAACAGATTGCCTACCGCCGGCGCTACCGGTTTATATCGCCCCTGGCCAACGGCGTGTTCCGAGATCAGCCAAAGCATGACATTGCCATGATCTTTCAGGATTACGCGGTCTTCCCCTGGATGACGGCGCAGGGGAATGTGGAATTCGCCCTCAAGCTGCGGAACGCGGGGCGGAAGGGAAAGGACAGGCTTAAGCGTTCGGAGCTTGCCGAAAAAGCCCGGTTCTATCTGCGCAAGGTTGACCTTGGCGGCTTTGCGTATAAATACCCCTCCCAGCTTTCGGGAGGTATGCGCCAGCGCCTTGCCCTTGCCCGGGCGCTTTCGGTGGAACCGGGGATCATCCTCATGGACGAACCCTTTGCCGCGGTTGACGCCCTGACGCGGGAGAAACTCCAGGACGATCTGCTCCGGCTCTGGACGGAAACCCGGTCCGGGCAGCCCCTTACCATTGTGATGGTAACCCATGACGTGCAGGAAGCGGTCTATCTTTCCGACGAGGTAATAGTCTTCTCTCCGGGGCCCGGCACGATCCGCAACCGTATCCCCGTCGGCGTTAAACGTCCCCGGGCGCGCACCGACCCGGCGTTACTCGAAATTCAGGAAAGGATCTTTGCCATGTTCCAGTACGACATCAATCAGGAAGCGGATTATTCGATTTGAAAAGGAGAGAAAAGTGGCGGAGCAAAAGACTGAAACTGCCGCGAATCGCGGGACAATTTTTGACGATATTATCGCGGCGCGGGGAAACACGCCCCTCGTGCGGCTGGGGAAACTGGCGAAGGATCTGCCGGGGATAGTCCTTGCCAAGCTTGAATCCTTTAATCCCATGACCAGCGTGAAGGATCGCATCGGCGCGGCCATGCTGGACCTTGCGGAACGGGAGGGAAAGCTTAAACCCGGCGCTACGGTGATCGAACCCACTTCGGGGAACACCGGCATCGGTCTTGCCTTTGCCTGCGCCGTCCGGGGTTACAAGCTCATCCTTACCATGCCCGAAACCATGTCGGTGGAGCGGCGCAAACTGGCGCAGATGCTTGGGGCGGCCGTGGTTCTTACCTCCGGCAAGGACGGCATGAAAGGCGCCCTGCGGAAAGCGGAGGAACTTACCGGCCAGATTCCCGGCAGCTTTATGCCCCTGCAGTTTGAGAACCCCGCGAACCCCGAAGTACACCGCCGCACCACCGCCGAGGAGATCTGGGCGGACACCGCCGGAACCGTGGACGTTTTTGTCTCCGGCGTCGGGACCGGCGGAACCATCACCGGCGTAGGGGAAGTGCTGAAGGCCCGGAAACCCGGCGTGAAGATTGTCGCGGTTGAGCCGGACGCCTCGCCGGTGCTTTCGGGCGGCCTTCCCGGCCCCCACCGCATACAGGGCATAGGCGCGGGTTTTATCCCCAGGGTACTCAACCGTTCCGTTATTGACGAGATTGTCCGGGTGACAAACGAAGACGCCCTGAATACCGCGCGGGAAACCGCCCGCGTTGTAGGCGTCCTGTCGGGGATCTCCTCGGGGGCGGCGGTATGGGCCGCCCTCAAGATCGCCGGGCGGCCGGAAAGCGCCGGTAAAAACATCGTGGTGATTCTTCCCGATTCGGGGGAACGCTACCTTTCAACCCAGCTTTCGGATACGGAAAATTAATGGCGCGTCTTTTCAAAACCGGTTGCTTTGGGTATGCCTTGATCCTCGCGGCGGCGCTTTTTTCCTGCGGCCGGGCCGCGCTTGAGGCGCCGCCCATCATCACCTCGGCAACCTACCAGCACACCCTCTACAACGGGAAGCCCCAGCCCGTCGAGGCAAGGGCCGCAAGGGAAGGAACCGCGCCCTTTGTCGTCACCTATTTTCCGTCCGAGGAAGCCCTGCTCGGGAACGAAGGCGGAACCCCCGAAGCTCCCGGCGCGGTCGGCGTCTACTACGCAAGGATTGAGCGCCCTGCGGGGAACGGTTTTGCGGCGGGGCCGGATATCAAGGTGGAGTACCACATCCAGAAAGCCCTTGTCGCCATCAGGGCGGAGGAAAAGCAGGAAGCCTTTTACGACGGAAAACCCAAGGAGGCGCGGGCCGCGGCGGAACCTCCCCTTCCCCTGGACTTTGCCTACTACCGGGGAACCGCCTTCGATCCCGCGGCGGCGCTGTCCGGGCCTCCTGTCGAGGCGGGCCTTTATTCCGTGCTTGTCTCCTTTGCCGGCGACGCGAACCACCTGGCCTCCTCAAGGACTATTGAGCTTTCGATAGTACGGCGGTGACGGCGCGGGGCTTACGCCCGCCGTACCGCCTTGTATAGCGCCTCACGGCTGATTTCCGTCCAGACCGGGCGGCCGTGGGGGCAGTGAGGATCGGGAAGGTCGAAGGCCCGGCGCGCCAGGGCAAAGGCGCTTTCGTCATCCAGGTAATCGCCGTCCCGCACCGCCTGATGGCAGCAGAGGGTAGCGGCCCAGCGTTCGGCCATATTTTCGCCCGCCTTCCGCAGCTCCAGAATTTCACTGACCGTTTCGGCGTCCGAAAGCCGCCAGTCCGCGGGAAGGGACTCAATGCGCCAGTCCGAACCGTCCCTTTCGATGTTAATCGCAAGCCGGGCAAGCTCTTCCTTCTTTGCCTCAAGGAAGCGATCTTCCTCGTCGCTTTCGGTGGTGAAGGGTATGGGCACGAGGAGTTCCTGGCCGGGAATGGGTTCCGAGAGAAAACGGTCGTAGAGTATCCGCTCGTGGGCCGCGTGCTGATCGACGATGAAGAGTTTTTCCCCCCACTCGACAAGGATGAAAAGGCCGAAGGCCCTGCCGGCGTAACGGGGTTCGCCGTAAACCGGGGCCCCTCCCGGCAGGGCCGCCGCGGCCGGCGCTTTTTCGAGCAGGGCTTCGAGGGCAAGGGAAGACGCGACGCCGTTCCCCGCGGGGTAAGGCCCGCCGGCATAGCGGGGCCCGCCGTAAAACGGCGCCCCCTCGGCAACCGCGCCTCCGGCCGCGCTTCTTGCCACGCTCCTTGCCACGTCCCCGGCCGGGCTGTGTTCCCGGCCGCTTCCCCCGGGTTTCCAAAACGCGAAACCTGTTTCGCCGCCCCTTTGCCCGGAAGAAAGGCCGTACAGGGCCTCCGCCTCTCCCCCGGGCCCCAATCCGCCCGAGGCCGGAGTTCCCCGCTCCAGGTTGAACCGGCGGCTGAAATCGCGGAGCCCGGAGCTGATTGCGTGATGAAGGGCCCCCGCGTCCCTGAAGCGGACTTCCCGTTTCGCGGGGTGTATGTTGAAGTCGGCAAGGTTTGGATCTATTTCCACAAAGGCCGCGCCCACCGGGTGGGTTCCGTTGGGGAACCAGCCCTGTACGCCGTATTCAAGCGCCAGCATCAATCCGTAGTCCTGTATCCGCCGGCCCTTGGCAAAAACGTAGAGCAGCCGCCTGTCGTTTCTGAAAAGCTCCGGCCCGCCGATAACGATGTCCACGCCGAAGCCTTCGCCGCTTACGTGGATCTCGTGAAGAAAGGCCGCTTCCCCGCTGTTGGGAAGCATAACGGCAAAGCGTTCTTTTTTTGTTTTTACAACGGGAAGGAAGTCCTTCATCCTGCCGTCCTGGGAAAACCGGAAAGCGATATCCGGAAAGGCAAGGGCCTTTTCCAGAAAGGCCTGGCGGCACAGCCCGGCCTCGCTTCCGTCGCGCTTAAGGAAGCGCTTGCGGGCGGGGATAGTGTCAAACAGGTTAAGCGCCCTGACGCTGGTACCCCTGGTACGCCTGGTCTGGGTAAGCCGCGGCGGATTCGTTCCGCCGGGACCCACCTCAAGCCGCCAGGCTTCCCTGCCGTCGGCGCTGCTTGTGATGTCAAGCTCCGATACCGCGGCCGCGGCCGCAAGGGCTTCGCCGCGGAAGCCCAGGGTTTCGGCGGTGTTGAGGTCTTCAAGGGAACGTATCTTGCTCGTGGCGTGGGCAAGCCAGCAGATTTCAAGATCCTCCCGGCCCATCCCCGCGCCGTCGTCGACGACTTCGGCCTTCCGGCTCCCCCCGCCCTCAACGAAAACCTCGACAAGGGACGCCCCCGAATCTATGGCGTTGTCGATAAATTCCCTGACAAGCGCGGCGGGCCGGTCTATGACTTCGCCGGCCGCGATCTTCCGGGCCTCTTCCGGGGGAAGCACCCTGATGCGGTTCCGCCCCTTTTTTTCGGAAGCCGGAATTTCCGTACCGGCCGGGGCGGCGTCGTTAAGCGCCACGGCTAATCCCCGTTGTCAAAGAGTTCCAGCTCGGGGGATTCTTCGGCGGGCGCGTCGCTGTCGTTCATCAGCAGTTCGATGCGGCTCTCTATCTTTTCAAGATCCTTCTCAAGGCCCCGGGCAAGTTTAATTCCCTCCTCAAAAGCTTTAAGAGCCTCGTCCAGGGGAATGTCGTTTTTTCGGATCCCTTCGCCCAGACTCTCAAGCCGCGTCAGCCGTTCCTCAAAATTTTTCATTCCCCCGGTCTTTGAAGAATCCCTTGTTTTCGCTTCTCCCGGTTTCGTGTTTCCCGTTTTCGCCATAATGTTCCTCATTGTTTTCGCCGGACCCAAAACCGCAGGGGTTTCAGGATTCCCCGGTTTCTTTTGTTTCGGCGACGACAATTCCCTCAAGGGGCTGTATAGTCAGACTGTCACCGGGTCTTGTTTCTTCGGCCCGTCGCAGCACCTTTCCCGTGCGCCCGTTAACCACAACCGAGAAGCCCCGTTCCATGACGGAGCGGGGGTTGCCCGCCTCAAGAACGGCGAGCGCCAGTTCAAGCCTCTGTCCAAGGCCGGCGGTAAACCGGGAAAAATTGCGCACCAGTTCTTCCCGGGCGTCGTCGAGCCGTATAAGCCGGGGCTGCAGGATGGCGCGGAAGCGGTACTCAAGATCCTCAAGGTTGAAGGGTTTTAACAGAAGCCGCGCCCGGTCAAGCCGCGCCGCCAGTCCTTCCCTCAAAGCCTCCGCGAGAGACCGAATCGTTTCAAGCGCCGCCGCGCGGTTTTCGCTTACCAGTTCCGCCGCGGCCGAAGGGGTAGGGGCGCGGAGATCCGCGGCAAAGTCCGAAAGGGCCCAGTCGATTTCATGGCCCACGGCGCTTACCACGGGAATTTCCGAAGCCGCCACAGCCCGGACCACAAGTTCCTCGGAAAAGGGCAGGAGATCCTCAAGGGAGCCGCCGCCCCTTCCCACGATGAGTACGTCCGCCAGCTTCCAGCGGTTGGCCTGTTCAATGCGCCGCGCGATAACGGCGGCGGCCTCCGTTCCCTGAACCTGCGCCGGAAGGATGATCACCCGGACGCCGCGGGCCCGCCTTTCGAGTATGTTGAGGATGTCCCGCACCGCCGCGCCCGTGGGGGAGCTTACTACGCCGACAATCGCGGGAAAGCGCGGCAGGGGCTTTTTCCGCGCTTCGTCAAAGAGCCCCTCGGCGGCAAGTTTTTGT
>JAISAK010000348.1 GCA_031266695.1 Treponema sp. | reverse complement strand
CTTAGATGTTTTTGGAATTCGTTTATCCCCTGGTAAAATATTTTACCCCCTTCAACGTATTTTTGTACCTCACTTTCCGGGGCGCCTATGCGGCTCTTACGACGCTCCTTGTCTGCTTTATCTTCGGGAACCGCATTATCGAAGCCCTGCGCAGGCTGAAGATAGGGCAGGTCGTGCGGGAGGACGGCCCGGAAGAGCACCTTTTAAAGGGGGGGACTCCGACTATGGGCGGGGTCTTCATCATCTTTTCGGTGGTGGTTTCCATGCTTCTCTGGGGAGACCTTGGCAGCAGGATGGTATGGATTACCCTCGGTTCCTTTATCGCCTTCGGCGCCATTGGTTTTATCGACGATTACCTCAAGGTAACCCGGCATAATTCCGCGGGGCTTCCCGCCTGGGGTAAGCTTGCCGGACAGTTTGCCGTCGCGACCACGGTAGTGCTGTTCCTGTATTTTTCCGGAGAAAAAGGAATCACCGCGCTTTATATTCCCTTCTTCAAAAATCCCGTGGTGGATTTAGGCTGGTTCTGGATACCCTTCGGCATATTGCTCGTGGTAGGAGAATCCAACGCGGTAAATTTTTCCGACGGCCTTGACGGACTCCTCGCGGGGCTCCTTATCCTGGTATTTATCACCCTGGCGATCCTTACCTATATTTCGGGGCGTACCGACTACTCGGCGTACTTGGGTATCCCCTACATTGCCGGGGCAGGAGAGCTTACCGTGTTCTGCCTCGCTGCGGTAGGGGCGTCCATCGGCTTCCTCTGGTTCAACGCGCACCCCGCGGAGGTGTTCATGGGGGATGTGGGAAGCCTGTCCCTGGGCGGCGTTACCGCGGTAATCTCCCTCATCATCAAGAAGGAAATTCTGATCCTCGTCATCGGCGGGGTTTTTGTTCTGGAAATTGCCTCGGTGATTATCCAGGTTTTGTATTACAAACTGCGGAAGAAGAGGATCTTCAAAATGGCTCCGCTGCACCATCACTTCGAGTTGTCGGGCTGGGCGGAAACCAAGGTGGTGATCCGCTTCTGGATACTCGGGGGGCTCTTCGCGATTATTGCCCTCTCGACCTTGAAGATACAGTAGGGGGACGGATGTACCGGTTTGACGCGGAAAAAACAGCCAATTCCTTCCGGGGGGATCACGTACTCAGCGCCGGCATCTTTTTGCTTGTCGGCCTGGGACTGGTAACTCTCTATTCATCGTCCTTTGCCTTTGCGGAGCGGTTTTTCGATAACGGCCTTTATTTCATTGTCCGCCAGCTTTTTCTGGGCGCGGCCGGCCTTGTCCTTTTCTTTATCGCGGCGCGAATAAATCCGGAACTGCTGCGGAAGCTGATAAAACCTCTGATGGCCTTTACGGTGCTTCTCTGCGCCCTTACCCTCATTCCCGGAATAGGGGTGGTGCGGAACGGCGCCGCGCGCTGGATTCGCCTGGGTCCCTGGACCTACCAGCCGTCCGAGCTCGTCAAGCTGACGCTTCCCGGTTCCCTTGCCCAGATCTTTGACAAGAATCAGGACTCCCTTGATTCCTTCCGTTCCGGCGTACTGCCTCCGGTACTTGTTACCGCCCTTTTCTTTTCGCTTATTTATCTGCAAAACAATTTTTCCACCGCGGTATTCATTGCGCTTAACGCGCTGGTGGTTTTCTTTTTGGCCGGGGTGCGGATGCGGTACTTCTTCGGAGCCGCGGTAATGTTCCTTCCCCTGTCGAGCCTGCTCATCCTGACCAAGGAACACCGGGTGCGGCGGCTTATCAGTTACATCCATCCCGAATGGGACCCCCAGGGCGCCGGTTACCAGGTGCGATCAAGCCTTCGTACCATTGCTTCGGGGGGCTTCTGGGGCAAGGGCCTGGGGCAGGGAACGCGGAAGGTAGCGAGTGTTCCCGAAATTCATTCGGATTTTATTTTCTCGGCCTTTGCCGAAGAATCCGGTTTCCTCGGCATAATGCTCTTTTTTATCCTCTTTTCGATTTTTGCGATCCATGCTTACCGGGGGGCCTGCAGGAGCGAGTCGGTTTTCAGGCGGCTGCTTGCCGCCGGCCTTGTAACCTTTATAGTATCCCAGGTTCTGCTCAACATCGCCGTGGTTTCCGGTACCGTCCCCGCTACCGGCATTCCCCTGCCGTTCTTTTCCGCCGGGGGATCTTCGCTGGCGACGACCCTTATCTGCGCGGGCCTTATTGTCAATGTGTCGAGGCAAAGTTCATTCCCCGCCGCCGGCGGAGAGGGCCCGGATCGATTCCGGTTTAACGATTTGGAGGAAGATGATGCCCCCTGATTTCAGCTATACCGCGGAAGAGACGAAGGCGCCCTTCGGATCCTTTGCGGAAAATACCGAAACCGAAAATGAAAATCCGCGCGGAACTTCCCGGAAAATAGAGAAGGGTCTCAAACGGCTTTTCATCGTGGCCGGCCTTATTCTCGCGGCCGAATTTATCTGGCTTTTCGGCGTCAGCCCCTGCATACCGCTGTCAACCCTGGAAGTGCAGGGCTTCCCCGGCTTTGACGGCGGCGAAGTTCTTCGCTACGCGGGCATTGACGATAAGGCTTCCTTCCTTTCGGTAAATCCGGAGAGAACGGAAAAACTGCTCGCCGGTCACTACCTTGTGGATAGCGCAAAGGTGATAAAAAGATTTCCCGACAGGCTTTCCATATTTCTCGAACCCCGGCGGGCGGTTGCTTTGTCCCTGGCCGCGGTTCAGGGCCGCCTGCTTCCCGTGTATTTCGACAGGCACGGCGTCATATTCAGGATCGGAATGGAAAAGGGGACGCCGCCTTCTTCAAAGCTTCCTATTATTTCGGGACTTGTTATTGAGGATCCCGTTCCGGGAATGCGGCTTCCCGCCGCCCTCGGCCCCCTTCTTGAGGAGCTGGAAAAAATTGAAAATGAATCTCCCGAACTCCTGGGGGCGGTTTCCGAAATCAGAATCAACCGGAAACCCTTTGACGGCTTCGATCTTATGCTTTATCCGGTTCATAACCCCGTGCGGGTGCGGCTTGAAAATAATTTAAACGAAAATACCCTTCGTTATGTGATGCTCATGCTCGATGTATTTGAGGAACAGGACTCCGGGCCCGGGGAAATAGACTTCAGATCGGGAATGGGTTCATATACGGTAAAGGAGACCCACTTTGGCAAATGAGGGTTTGGTTGTCGGCCTCGATATCGGCACGACAAAGGTCTGCGCCGTGATAGGCGAGCGCAATGAACAGGGAGTTTTGGAAATTACCGGGGTAGGCGTAAGCTCTTCCACGGGGCTGCGCAAGGGGGTGGTGGTAAACATCGAGGCCACCCTTAAAGCGGCGGCGGCGGCCGTTGAATCGGCGGAGATGATGAGCGGCAGGGAAGTACACGACTGCTGGACGGGAATAGGCGGCAGCCACATTGACGGGATCAATTCCCGGGGCGTTGTGGCGATAAGCGGCAAAAAACGGGAAAGCGGCAGAAAGAGAAACACCAGGGAAATCGGGAATGAAGACATTGCCAGGGTTATCGAGGCCGCCCGGGCCGTGGTCATTCCCATGGACAGGCGGATTCTTGAAGTGATTCCCCAGACCTATATTGTGGACGATCAGAAGGGAATACGGGATCCCCTCGACATGATCGGGGTCCGCCTTGAGGCGGAGGTGCATATTATTACCTGTTCGGTAACAAGCGCCCAGAATCTGATCAAATGCGTCAACCGCGCCGGTTTCCGCGTCAAAGATCTTGTT
>JAISAK010000336.1 GCA_031266695.1 Treponema sp. | reverse complement strand
TCGGGTATCCTCAACGGCATTGATACCGATCTTTGGAATCCCGAAAGGGATCGTTTTATTCCCGAACCCTATTCGGCCAAAAAACCGGAAGCGAAGGAAAGGGCAAAGGAAGCGCTGCAAAAGGAATTCGGCCTTCCCAGGGACGCCGCGTCGCCGGTTATCGGCATGGTTACGCGCCTTGTCGATCAAAAGGGCGTTGGGGAACTCTTTGGCCCCGGCTACGGATCGGCCTGGTCAATCTGCCGGGACATGGATTTGCAAATGGTTCTTATCGGTACCGGGGAAGCCTGGTGCGAGCATGAAATCATGAGCCTCTCCTCCAGGCTTTCCAATTTCAGGGCGCGGATTGGCTACAGCGAGGAACTGTCCCACCTTATCGAGGCGGGAAGTGATTTCTTCCTCATGCCCAGCCGTTACGAACCGTGCGGCCTTAACCAGATGTATTCCCTTGCCTACGGAACCCTTCCCATAGTAAGGAAGACCGGCGGCCTTGTTGACACGGTAGAGAATTACGACCAGGATACCGGCGGCGGCACCGGCTTTATGTTTGACGATCTTACCCCTTCGGCCGTCTACAATACCACCGGCTGGGCGGTTTGGGCCTGGTACAACCACCGGAAACAAATAGAGCTTATGAAAAAACGCGGGATGGAACAGGACTTTTCATGGGAAAAGTCTGCCGGGAAATACGAAGAACTCTACGGCAGCGCCCTGAAAGGCCGGGGCGTATAAACTTTTTTCGGGAAACCACCAAGTTTTGGGAAAATTTTTAACCACAAGGTCGAATAAGTCGAAGAAGTTTTTTAGTTTTTATCCTTTACTTCTTCGACTTCGCGGTTCATTTCCTCTTTCCTCCTATACACATTGAAATGAAGAATTTTAACCACAACGAACCGAAGGTTCGAGGGCGTGGAGTTTGCGAACCTTTGGTTCGACGGAGTTTTTGTTACAAATTCGTAACGCCCCTAATGCATTTACCCCGTACTGTGGCCTTTTTTGGGGCTCCCACCATGCTGCTTTCACCCGCACAACACGCTCCCGCGTGCTTCTTTGGGTGTGTGTTACTCCGTGTATCTCCGTGGTTTTTTTCTTCTTCCTAGCTCTGCCACGCTTTTTTTGATTTTTTTTCGATTTTTCTTGATTTTTTTTGTTGACAAAGTCCCAAAGTGGCCGTACCATATTAAATCACCGAAACGTTTCAGTAACCAAAACGTTTCGGCAAGGACGGTGAACTCTGGAAAAACGGGCCACAATCAAGGATATTGCCAAACTCGCGGGTGTCTCTTTGGGAAGCGTCCATTGCGCCCTGATGGGGAAAGAAGGGGTCAGCCAAAAAACCCGGCAGCGCGTTCTTAATATCGCGAAAAAAATTAATTACCGTCCCAATTCCAGCGCGGCTGCCCTGAAACGCAAACAGCTTCAGATAGCGGCGGCCTTTCCCGGTACAAATGACGACAACCGTTTCTACTATACCGGAATTTGGCAGGGCGTTCGGGATTATTTCAAAGCCGCCAGGGATCTAAATATCAATTGTATTGAAATTCCCTATAAAAATTACATAAATGATTCTACCGATGAATTGTCGGAGCTTTCCGAAAACGAGGAAATCCACGGCCTTGTAACCGTCGGTTACCTTGATCGGCGGGGTGAAATTTCCATACAGCGCTTTATCGAACGGAATATTCCCGTAGTGCTTGTGACCAACGACGCTCCCGGGCCGGGCAGAATTTGCTGCGTACAGCCCGAGTACCGCGTTACCGGCCGCATGCTGGCGGAATTTATCACCCGGCAAATTCCGGCCGCTTCGGTTATCCTGCTGTGGGCGGGAGACGCTCGGGTTCCTTCCCATTACGCGATAGTCGAAGGCTTTCAATCCTTTATGGCGGACAGGAAACTCTCCAACCCGGTACACAGGATCTACTCCGCCGGATCAAGAGAAGCGGATCGGAAGATTCTGCTTGAAGCCTTCCGCCGGGAGAGGCCGGACGCCTGTTGCTGTGTCAACGCCAGGGGAAGCGTACTTATGGGCGCCGTCATCAAAGAAGCCGGGATGACCGGTAAAATTGTCGCGGTAGGAAGCGACCTGTTCAAGGAGAATCTCCGTTTTCTCCAGGACGGCGTGTTTACCAGTCTTGTACACAAAAACCCCTATCTGCAGGCCTATGTGGCCGCCAAATGCCTTATTGATTACCTTGTGAAGGATCTTCGCCCCCCGTCGGAACTTATCAACGTCGGAAGCGAACTTGTTTTTCAAAGCAACGCTTCGATGTTCAAAAATGGTTTTAGCCAGCTGCTGCTTTAAAGCCGCGGCTGTAATAAATTCGAATTTTTAGGAGGAGAGAAAATGAAAAAGCTTTTATTGGTTTTGGCAGGAATGATCCTGGCGGCTTCGGTCTTTGCGGGCGGCGGGCAGCAGTCCTCCGGAGGGGAAGGCTCGCAGCAGCCTATCACTCTGAGGTATGCGGAGCTTAATCCCGACGGTCACATCATGGACCTCTGTGCGGATCACTTTGCCGAACTGGTCAAACAGAAATCCGGCGGACGCATCACCATCCAGGTATTCCCCGCCGGGCAGCTCGGTGACGAAAAAACCGTCTACCAGGGCCTTCAAATCGGCAGCGTGGATATGTGCCGCGGCAATACCAACTCCATGGTTGACTTCGGCGTCAAGAAGCTTACCCTTTTCGGCCTGCCCTTTATTTTCCGTGACCGGGACCATCTGTGGAAGGTGCTCAACAGCGAAATTGGCGATGAATTCCTCAAGGAAATGGCGGACATCCAGACGGGCATGGTCGGGCTTTTCTACCTTGACGAAGGAAGCCGTAATTTCTTCACGGCCCGGAGATACGTCATAAACAGCATCAACGACTACCGGGGACTCAAGCTCCGGGTTCCCACCACGGAACTTATGAGCGACACCGTCGCGGCAATGGGCGTTCAGTCAACCCCCATCAGCTTCTCAGAACTTTACTCCGCCCTTCAGACCGGCGTTGTTGACGGCGCCGAGCAGCCCCACTCCGGATACTTCTCCAATAAATTCTATGAGGTTGCGCCTAACTACATCCTTTCGGGCCATACCTACAGCCCCGGCATCATACTGGCCAGCGAGATCAGTTGGAAAAAACTAAGCCCCGCGGATCAGGCCATTATCATGGAAGCCGGCAAGGAAACCGAGGCCTGGAACAAGTCAAACATCGAAAAGCTTGACAACGATCTTCTTGAACAGCTTAAAGCCGCGGGCGCGAATGTCATTCCTGTACCTGACAAGACTCCTTATATTGAGAGGACAAGGGACGTTTCCGTCAAATACTCAAGCGGCCTTGAGAATTATTATCAGGCTATTCTGGCAAAGTAATTTTTCAGGCCGGGGATCTGCCCGGAGAGCCGCGGCTTTCCGGACAGCCCCTTTTGGGAAGGGGATTCCCGATCTAAGGAGGAATGGTGGAACGGGTAACAAAATTTTTTGACCTGGTGTATTGGCTTTTTATGACTACCTGCAAGATCTGTTTTATTGCTATGGTAGCCCTTACCGCCTATGTGGTATTTAACCGCTATGTCGTAAAATCGCCCCTGAGCTGGGGTGAGCCGGTTGTGTTGATGTTCATGGTCTATATGGCCCTGGTAAGCGCCGCCCTGGCGATCAGGAAGGACAGCCACATCAGAATGCAGATAGTAGATTTTTTCCTGCCCCGAAAAGCCGTGGCTTTTTTCAGGGGGCTGGCTCAGATATGTATATTT
>JAISAK010000252.1 GCA_031266695.1 Treponema sp. | reverse complement strand
GGGAAGCTGGAAGGAAACATGCCTGCCGGAAAAACGCCGGTTGAGGGAATCTACCAGTCCGGTGATTCCCTCGTAATCGCCGCTTGAAAGGGATGAAAGGCTGATTTCCCGGTAGCCGCCTTTGGTGATAAAGGCCCCGGCCTCCGCCAGCACGGCGCCGGCTTCCTTCTGCCGCATCGGACGGTACCAGAAGCCCGCGTGGCAAAAACGGCAGCCGTTTGGACAGCCGCGCATAATCTCAAGAGCGCCGTGGTGCTGCACGATTTTCATGCTGGGAACGGGAAAAACCGCGGCCTCCCCTTCCCCCCGGGAGAACCCGGCGTCTATCGCGCGGAAAGCCGCCGCCTTGCCTTTAAGCCACATATTCGGATGGGAGGCGATTTTTTCGAGCAGCCCTCCCCTGCCCTCCCCCGCTTTTTTCAGGGCGGCGAGTTCCGCGGCAAGTTCAAAAAAACCGGCCTCGGCTTCGCCTATCCAAAAGGCGTCGATGAAAGAGGCGTAAGGTAAAGGGTTTGAAACACAGGGACCCCCGGCAATAACTATCGGATCCTTCTCCGTCCGGTCTTCCCGGTGAAGCGGTATACCCGAAACGTCAAGCATGCACAAAACGCCGCCCGCGCCCAGCTCGTAGCCGAGGGTAAACATGAGTACGTCAAGGCTGCCCAGGCTTATACCGGTGTCAAGCCCGTAAAGGGGCGTCTTTTTTTCTTTGAGGAGCTTTTCAAAATCCGGCGCCGGCGCAAAGGCGCGGTCACAGGAAATATCCGGCGGGGAAACTTCGACGGAGGGCTCTTCCCCGCCGGGGCCGCCGGGGAAATTATGCGGGCGGTTGAGGCCGTTGTAGAGGATGCGCAGGGCCTGGTTGCTCATGCCGATTTCATAGAGATCGGGAAACGCGATAAGCGTTTGAAACGCGGCGTCCCGCCTGGCCAGGCGGCCATATTCGCCGCCGGTGTACCGGGCGGGTTTTTCCACCGAGAGGAGGCCGGCTCCGAATTCCTTTATCGGATCTATGTAGATTCTTTCCGCCATTGCTTACCGGCTGTATCTTCTTACATGGATACTCAAAGCCAGGCCTATGCCCGTCATGGCGGAAATAACGGCGGAGCCGCCGTAGGACATAAAGAGCAGCGGAATGCCGGTAATGGGCATAATTCCCATAGTCATGCCCACATTGATCAGAAAATGAAAAATATACATGGCCGAAAGCCCCGCGCAGATAAATTCGCCAAAGCGGTCGGCGGTAGTTCTCATGATCCGTACAAGGCGGAGGCATATAAGCAGAAAAAGGGAAAAGACAAAGAGCCCTCCCAAAAGCCCGGTCTCTTCGGTGAAAATGGAAAAAATAAAATCCGTACTCTGCTGGGGAAGAAAGCGGTAATGGCTTTGGGTTCCCTGGAGATACCCTTTCCCGGTAAAGCCTCCCGAGCCGATTGCGGTTATGGACTGGATGATATTCCAGCCCGCGCCCCGGGGATCGACGTTGGGATCAAGAAATACGATAAGCCGCATGATCTGATAATCCTTAAGCACCTTATGGGAAGCGTAGGAAGCGCCCAGGGAAAAAATTATTATCCCGACGACGTAGAGGATCCAGAAAAAATACCTTTTTTTGTATTTCGAATAACCCAGGACCGCGATTACCGCGATAAGACCCAGGGCGGATATGGCTACGGCGATGAAACGGGGATTGGTAAGAACAAGCAGAAGCGTAAAGGTTCTTCGCAGAATATACGTCTGCCAGAGAGGCAGCACCATAAGTACGCCGGTAAGCATGATGCTTGCTCCGAGAAATATGATATAGCGGATAGCAACTCCGGCAACAAAGGTCATCACCAGGAGCAGGGGAATAAAAACAAGGGAAGTTCCGAAGTCCGGCTGAATAAGTATCAGGCCCATAGGAATAAATACAATGCCGCAGGAAACAATAAAACGCAAAAAAGCGGCGGGGGTGCGCTTTGTGTCGTCCAGGTATTTGGCAAGAAACAGGATGGTTATTATCTTCGCGAATTCCGAAGGCTGGACTCCGAAGGTGCCAATTCCGATCCAGGCGCGGGCGCCGTTGACAAGACGGCCGAAGAGACAGGTGTACAAAAGAAGGGCCAGAATGGCAAGATACAAATAGAGCGAAATATCCCGCAGGCGCTTGTAATCGATCAGCGAAAGAAGAACGGCGATAAGGAGTCCGGCGCCCGCCCAGATTATCTGCCTGAGGTACTCTTTTGATACAAGCACGCCGGTAGAGGTTATTCCGGAAGAATAAATAAAGAGTATCCCGAATATCGCGAGAATTATCGCGGCGGAGAGAAGAAAAAAATCTATTTCCAGAATATCCTTAATTCTCATTATTCCCTGCGCCCCTGTACCGGCATGGTGTACTGCAAGCCGAGGCTTTGCACGGCGTCCTCGTAATTCTGCCCCGCGAAAATTCCCTGGAAAATAATCGCCGAGGCATAGGGCGCCCACCATTCCCAATTGTTTACCGCCTCAACGATAATGGAAAGCACCACCTGATCTTCCGGGTTAACGGAATTGTAGGGGGCATAGGCGGTAAACCAGGAATGCCATTTATCCTGATGCCCCACTTCCCCGGTTCCGGTTTTTCCGGCAATCTCAACGGTTTTGATATTCAGGGGAAACTGCGCCGTTCCCTCGCTGATAACTCCCCTCATGTCCCGGCGTACCGCTTCAAACACCCTCGCGTCCGTTTCGCTTTCATGAATAATTTCCGGTTTTACGCTCAGTTCCGCCGCCCCGGAAACAGGATCCCTTACCTCTTTGAGAAGATGCGGTTTGTAGATTTTTCCGTCGTTCACAACCATGCACACCACGTTGGCCATCTGAATGGGAGTTACCAGGGTATAGCCCTGCCCGATTGACATATTCATCGTATCCCCGCCAAGCCAGCGTTCATGGAAGCGGCGTTCCTTCCATTGGGGATGGGGAATAAAGCCCGAAATTTCGCCGGGAAGATCTATGCCGGTACTTTCCCCAAAACCGTAATCCCGGGCATACGAAACGATCCTTTCAACGCCAAGGTAATCCCTGCCCACAGTCCAGTAATAAATATCGCAGGACTGCGCCATAGCCTGGTGCAGATTAAGGCGGCCGTGTCCCGGACGCCGGATGTGGCACCGCCATTGGCGATCCCCGTAAGCAATCTCCCCCTGGCAATCTATGGTCTGCTCCGGGGAAAAGATGTTTTCCGAAAGAATTCCCGTGGTCATTACGATTTTAAAAGTTGAGGCCGGAGGATAACCGGATTGAATGGCGCGGTTAATAAAAGGTTTATTTGCGTCTTCCGCAAGGGCCTGGTATTCCTCCCCAAGGGTACGGGTAAAAATGTTCGGATCATACCAGGGATAGGAAACCATTGCGAGAATTTCACCGGTGGAGGGCTTCATGACCACGGCCGCGCCTATCCGTTCGCCCAGGGCTTTTTCGACCAGGGTTTGAACGGAGCGATCTATAGTGAGGACAAGGTTTTTCCCCATTTCGGGGGATTCCCGTATATTGTTTTCCTGGCCGACAATACGCCTTCCCCGGACATCGACCGTTCTGGTTTCCCTGCCCTCCTTCCCCCGGAGAATTTCATCGTATTGGCGTTCAATGCCGGCTTTGCCGATAATATCCCCCTGCTGGTAGCCCCGGTTGTAGAGCATGGTAAGTTCATCCCGGGTAATATCGCCTACATAGCCCAGGATATGGGAAAGGCTTCCGGGATCCACGTAGTTCCGCACGGGCTTGCTGTTCCACGACACCCCCGGCAGAGAATCAACCCTCTCGGCCAGGGCGGCTATATCGGCATACGGAACGTTTACCGCAATTTCAATCGGCTGATAAAGGTAATAATATTGGGGGGGTATTTTCCGTTCTATTTCGTCCCGGGACATTCTTAATATCCCCGCGACCGAATCGATAAGGGCGGACATTTTCTCCCGGGGCACCTCCGCCGGGGTAATATTAACCGCAAAGGAGTCGGTGTTGTGCACCAGGGGCTGGTTGAAATTCCTGTCGTATATTTCGCCGCGCTGGGCGGGAATCAGCGTCGTCCTTCGCGCTATATCCTGCGCGCGGGACCGGTAGAGTTCCCCCGAAAGAATCTGCATACTGAAAAGCCGCGCCCCGTAGGCAAGAAAAATCAGAACAAAAAGCATTCCCAATAATCCTGTTCTTCGTTCCGAATTTTCAGGCTCGTGATTTCCCGGCTCATGTTCGTTTTTGAACAACGGCATCAGGTTTTACTCCTTCCCAGCAAGAGGGGATTAAAAAGTTTCAGCAGGGCGAAAAGCGGAATCGCGCAGACTGAGTTAAGTATAAGCTCGACCCAAAGAGTCGGGGCGGTAAGGGAATAGACCGGCACGGCGCCGGCAAGGAGCAGGTGGAGTACGAAAAGGGTCAGGGCCTTCGCCAGGGTGGCGGCGGCGCAGAGCGCCATCGGAAGAAAGAAGAAGTCCAAAAAAAAGGTACCCTTCATGATTCCCGCCAGGGCGCCGACCAGGGTGCGTATAAAGGCGTTCATTCCCAGGGGGGCGGCGGAAATAAAATCAAGGAAGATCCCGGAAAAAAAGCCGGAAAGCTGCCCCGTCATGGTTCCGTTGACATAGGCGGTATATACAACAACGGCCAGGGCAAGATCCGGAACCGCCCGGTACAGCGCAAGATGTGAAAGCAGGGTGGATTGGAGAACCGCCGCCACCAGCGTAAAAACAACCGTCCAGAAGATGGTTTTAATCATCGCCGCTCCCGGGATCAATTACAAAAACATATTCCAGCCGGGAAAAATCAATAAGGGGCTCCAGTTCCACTTCCATGGAAATTTCATATTCCTGGTAATTAACCCGGCTGACCCGTCCTATGTTAATCCCGGCCGGGTATATACCCCCAAGGCCGCTTGTTACGATTAGGTCGCCGTAATTAATTTCATTCCTTGCGCGTTTTTGGATAAACCGCATGAGGAGCGGGACTTCCGGATTCCCCTGCCCTTCCACTATTCCCTCGTAGCGGGATACCGCGAAGCGGGAGGAAATAAAAGAGCTGACATCGTAAAGGGGCATAACAAGGCTTTCAAATTGGCCCGCCTGAATAATTTTGCCCACCAGCCCCTGGGCCCCGTTCTGCCAGGCGATAACCGCCATATCGTTTTCCACGCCGGAATGTTTTCCTTTATTGATAACAAGGGCGGAAAAAAGATTGTCCGGATCCCTGCCGATAAATTCCGCGGGAATGTGGCGGTACCTGATAGTTCCGGAAAAACCAAGCTGCTCACGGAGGCGCGCGTTTTCCCGGCCTATTTCGGCGGCGTTCCGCTCAAGCTGTTCATAGCGGGCAACTCTGTCGATAAGTTCCGAATATTCCCGCCTGAGGCCGGCAAGTTCCCGCATGGAAAGAACGGTGCGGGAAACAAAGGAAGAAACTTCATAAAGGCCGCCCCGGACCCCGGAAAAAGCGGATAAACCCACATCCTTAAAATTTACGATAAAGCTGCGGGTTGAAAAGAGAAGTATGGTAAAAGAAACAAGCAGGAGAACCGCAAAAACATAAGCCGCGGCGGAAAAGCGGACTTTCGGTATTCTGCCTCCTCCTGTCTGCATGGGCCCTATCCGTTCAGGCTGTCATAGGCGTTTTTGGTATTATCCTTTGCATTGTCAAAATATTTACCCGCTCCAAGGGCAACGCAATCCAGGGGACGATCCGCGATAAAGGCCGGCACCCCGGTCTCCTTGGAAATAAGCTTGTCGAGCCCCTTGAGAAGCGAACCGCCGCCGGTCATCACAATTCCCCTTTCCACAATATCCGCCGCCAGTTCCGGAGGCGTCTGTCCGAGGGTGGATTTTATTTCGTCGATAATCTGGGTAATCGGATCTTTAAGGGCCTCCCGAACCTCGACAGAGTCGATTTCAAGACGGCGGGGAAGCCCGGTAATGGCGTCCGTTCCTTTTACCTCGACTTTCTCAATTGTTTTATCCGGGGAGGCGTTGCCTATTTCGATCTTGAGCCTTTCGGCGGTCTGCTCGCCGATGATAAGATTGTGAACGCTCCGCACATGCTTGATGATTGCCTCGTCAAATTCATCACCGCCCAGGCGTATGGCGTTGGTCACCACCATGCCTCCCAGGGATATAACGGAAATCTCCGTGGTGCCGCCCCCGATATCGCAAACCATGTGTCCCGCGGGCTCCCAAATGGGAATATCCGCCCCTATCGCCGCGGCGCGGCTTTCTTCGATTACGTGGACTTCCCTGGCGCCGGCCTTATAGGCGCTTTCCTCAACGGCGCGGCGCTCTACCTCGGTAATACAGGAAGGTATGCCGATGACCATGCGCGGTTTTATGAACCGGTAACGGGGAAGAACCTTGGAGATGAAATAACGGATCATCTTTTCGGTGGATTCAAGGTCGGCGATGACCCCGTCCCGCAGAGGCCGGATGGCGATAATATTTTCCGGTGTTTTCCAGAGCATTCGTTTTGCCTCAACGCCGACGGCCATAACCCGCTTTGTTCCCCGTTCAACCGCCACTACGGAGGGTTCGTTCAGCACGATACCCTTTCCGCGAATATAAATAAGCGTATTACAGGTTCCCAAATCAACACCGATATCCGATGAATTCCTACCAAACATACTGTCCCCCTCCCTGCATATTGAGCCGCGCCCGCGCTTTCGCGTGGGCAGGATCTTTCCTGAGGGTTTGACGCCATTCGGCACGGGCTCCGGCGGCATCCCCTTTCAGGGCGTAAAGTTCTCCAAGCTGGTAACGCGCTTCCGCGTTTTCGCCGGATTCCTCAAGGATACCGGCAAACTGTCCTTCCGCCCCTTCAAGATCGCCCGAATCCTTAAGGATTTCACCCAGAAGCAGGCGCGCGGTAAACCTTGTTTTCGAATCCCTTGAAATTTCAACGCATTGAAGAAGGTAGGCCTTGGCGGTTTCTTTTTCTTCAAGGGCTATATATGAACGAGCTATAGAAATCAGCAGTAAATCCGAGGCGTTTGCGAAATCCGGAATTCCGGCGGCGGAAACCCCGGCGGCCGGGCGGAGCGCCAGAGAAAAGGCTTCCACGCTGCTGCGGTAATCGCCTATCGCGGCGTAGGCAATGCCCAGGTACTCGGGGATGTCCACCGCGTTATATGAAAGCTCCCGCGCTTTTTCAAGGTATTTGACCGCAAGATCGGCGTAGTCGCTTCCCTTGTAAGCGTAGGCTTTTCCCAAAACATAATACACCCTTCCGTCACGGGCGGAATCTTTAAGCAGAAGGGCCTTGCGCAAAGACCAGATACATTCATCAATAAAGGTGAGGGTGTCGAAAGTATTGATTTGGGATATTCCCCTTTGATACGCGGTAAAGCCGTGGATGGTAAGCAGAAAATAATCCATCGGTTTTGAAAGCAGGGCTGTTTTGCTCAGGCTGAAAGCCTCGTCAAAAGAACCGTTTTCCCAAAACCGGAGCAGATCTTTTTTTTCATTACCCGCCTTGTTTTTTAAGCTCAAAATAAAGGGAACCGAAATTGTAACGAGGACAATTACCACAATTACCACCGCGGCAGCATGTATTGTTTTTACCCTGTGAATATGTATTCCGTAATTTGATCGGTTTTTTTCTTTAAACATTGCTTTTTATGGTATAATTCTTTTATGAAAGAAAGTCAATTATATAACGGAGCAACAATTCTCAGTTTACCACAAAGAAAGCCGTGTTTTTTATGTCCTTTACGTAATCTTGGCGATCTTTGCGGTTTTTCGTAATCAATCTTTTTAGACTTTACAAGGAAGCTGTTCCAAAAACTGAAGTTTTGGAACAGCCCCGGGTATTCAAAAAAAGCGATGAATCATAAGCCGGATTCTGTTAAACCGTTTTACGGTTCCGCTGCCATCTGACTGGCGCAGCCGTTGCCGGCTGTGTCTGTGCAGTCTACCTGTGCTTAACCAGGGGGCACCTGGCGGGAAAGCCGCGCTTTCCGGTACACGTTTTGACTTTGCTCCTGATGAGGCTTGCCGGATGCTCTTCGGATTAAACCGAAAAGCACCTCCGCGGCTCCGGCGGAGCCGCGGGAGCCGGAGATGTCGCCACCCCCGCGGCGGGCTCTTACCCCGCCATTTCACCCTTATCAGGCCGTCCGGCGAACCGGCGTTTCCGCCGGAAACAAGGGCCGGGCCCTTTCCGGGCGGCCTGACGGTATATTTTCTGTTGCGCTGTCTGTCGGCGGGCCGAATAGCTTCGGAAAATCCTCCGATTACGACCCGCCGCCCGGGCGTTACCCGGCATCATGCACTGCGGAGTCCGGACTTTCCTCGGCATATAAACGCGTAAAGCGTCCCTGCGCCGCGGCAGCCTGATTCATCGCTAAAATCCACATCTGTTCCGAAAGGGAAATTCACTCCTCGTAATCAATATTTACTTTTTCTTCCTCTTCGTCGTCCTCGTCATAATCCTCTTCTTCCATGTCGTCAAGATCGGAAAGGCTTCCGGAATATTCGTGATCAAAGAAGTCAACCTCGCCTTCTTCCGATTCTTCGTAG
>JAISAK010000200.1 GCA_031266695.1 Treponema sp. | reverse complement strand
TGCAAGGACTGCGGCAGCCCTACCTGCATGGCCTTTGCCATGAAGGTAGCCCAGGGCGCGGCCACTATCGACAAATGCCCCCACATGTCGGCGGAGTCCCTCAAGGCTCTGGGGGAAGCCACCGAGCCTCCGATGAAAAACATCAAAATCGGCTCGGGCGGGGAGGAACACAGCCTTGGCGGCGAGACGGTGCTTTTCAGGCACGATAAAACCTTTGTGTCCCGCTGCCTGTACGCTGTAAACGTCCGCGCGGACAGCGCCGACAGGGACATCGCGGAGCTTAAAAAGATCGATTACGAGCGCATCGGCGAACACATGTACGTAGAGCTTGTCAATGTGGAATACTCGGGCGATAAAGACGCCTACCTCGGGGCGGTAAAAAAGGCCCTTGAGTCGGGCCGTACCCTTATCCTTGAGGTGAAGGATGCCGATGCCGCCCAGGCCGCGCTGGAGCTTGCCGGGGGCAAAAAGCCCGTGCTTAACGCCGCCGACGAGTCCAACTACAAACAAATGAACGATCTTGCCGTAAAGTACGGCGTTACCCTGGGCGTAACCGGAAAAGACCTCAACAGCCTCCACGACACCGTCGCCGCCATTGAAGGCCTCGGAAACAAGAACCTTATCATTGACGCCGGCTCTGTTTCCGTTAAGGACGCCTTCGCAAAGGCGGTGCAGATCCGCCGGGCCGCGCTCAAGGACGAAGACCGGACCTTTGGCTACCCTTCGCTTATCAACGCCGCGAAGCTTGCCCCGAAGAACCCCGATCTCCAGACAGCCCTTGCGGCGCTCTTTACGGTAAAGTACGGCTCCATCATTGTTATGGAAAGCATGAGCTATGCCCAGGCCCTGCCGCTTTACGGGCTGCGGCAGAATATCTACACCGATCCTCAGAAGCCCATGAAGGTTGAGCCCGGCATCTACCCGCTGAACGGCGCCGATGAAAACGCCGTCTGCGCGACCACGGTGGATTTTGCCCTTACCTACTTCATCGTTTCGGGGGAGTTGGAGCGTTCCGGGGTTCCGGTGAACCTTCTGATTTCCGACGCCGGCGGCTATTCGGTGCTTACCGCCTGGGCGGCGGGAAAGCTTTCCGCCAGTTCCATTGCGCGGTTCATCAAGGAAAACAACATCGAAGGCAAAATCAAGAACCGCAATCTGATAATCCCCGGGAAGGTGGCGGTACTCAAGGGCGAGCTTGAGGAAAATCTGCCCGGGTGGAAAATAATTGTAGCGCCTAACGAAGCGGTCGGGGCGGTCAAGTTTCTTAAGGAGCTTGTTTCCTGACATCTTTAAAGAGCGGGAAATATTCGGTGTCTGCCCGTACTACGGGCACATTTTAGGAGGAATCATGGGAAAATTTATAACGATTGGTGAACGTATTCACTGTATTTCGCCGGCTATTCGCGCCGCTATGGAAACTATGAACCCCGAACCCATTCTGAAACGGGCAAAGGAACAGCTTGACGCCGGCGCGGTGTATCTTGATGTAAATATCGGCCCCGCCGAAAAAAACGGCCCGGATCTTATGAAGTGGGCGGTAAAACTGCTCCAGGAAAATTTTGATAATGTTCCCCTCTGCCTGGATACCGCGAACAAGAAAGCCATTGAGGCGGGTATTTCCGTGTACAACCGCGGCAAGGGCAAGCCCATTGTCAATTCCGCCGACGCCGGGGACAGGCTTTCCAATATCGACCTCGCGGCGGCCAACGGCGCCATCTGCATTGCCCTCTGCGCCAAGCAGGGCGTCCCCTCGGACAACGACGAGCGCATGGGCTACTGCCAGGAAATGCTTGAGCACGGCATGGGGCTTGGCATGGAAGCGGAGGATCTCTGGTTCGACCCTCTTTTCCTTGTTATCAAGGGAATGCAGGACAAGCAGACCCAGGTGCTGGACTTTATCCGCCAGCTTCGCGACATGGGCTTCAATTCAACCGGCGGCCTTTCCAATATTTCCAACATGATGCCCAAGCATATCCGCCCCATTATGGACGCGGTAATGGTTGCTATGGCGATTAACAACGGCCTTACCTCGGCCATTGTCAATCCCTGCGATCAACGGCTTATGGAAACCATTAAGTCGGCGGACATTATTATGAACAACAGTCTCTACGCGGACTCGTATCTGGAAATTTGAGACGCTTTCGTTTTTATGCAAGGATCCGAACCTGTGTAACAAAACCCTTTTTTCCGCAGAGGAAAATTCCGCCGGCAGCCCGGCGGATTCTTTTTTTAAAAGCTCCGCGGAAGTTTTTTCCTGGCTTTCGTGGTTTATCAATCTTGAAAAAGGGCAAACCCCGAAAAGTTTCCGCCTGGACAGAATGGAATTCCTTGCCTCCCTGGCGGGACATCCCGAGCGCTGCGCTCCGTCAATCCATGTCGCCGGTTCCAAGGGTAAGGGTTCCGTAACGGGGATGATCTCTTCAATGCTTGAAGCCGCCGGCCGCCGGACAGCCCGCTATATGTCGCCCCACGTAAGCGATTACCGGGAACGGATCAGCCTTAACTCTTCCTTTTTCGACGAGGAAACCTACCGGGCCGCGGGCGGCGAATTGCGGCGCATTGCCGAATCCCTGGGCGCGGAGAATTCCGGCGCCGGCCTCTTCGACCCCCGCCGCGAAGAAGGGGAAGGGCCGAGTTTTTTCGAGCTTCTTACCCTTTACTTTTTTCTCTGCGCGCGGCGGGGGGGCTGTGACACTATGGTTCTGGAAACAGGCCTGGGGGGGCGGCTTGATTCCACCAATATTGTCGATCCCCTGATTTCGGCGATCACCGTTATTGAGCTTGAGCACACCGAATTCCTGGGCAATACCCTTGCCGCCGTCGCCGGCGAAAAGGCGGGGATCATAAAGCCGGGGCGGCCCCTGGTTCTGGGCGAACAGCCCCCCGAGGCCCTTGAGGTGTTCCGGCGGCGGGCCGCCGAAAAGGGCAGCCCCCTCCTGTACCTTCCCGAAACCGTAAGGGTGGAAAACATCCGCGTTCACCGGGACGGTACGGATTTCCGCCTGGTTTTCAGACAGCCGGGTTTTTTCAACGCGCCCCTGGAACTTTCCGTTCCCGTGCCGGGAGCGATACAGGCCAGGAACGCCGCGCTTGCCGTTACGGCCCTCAAAAAGGCCTTTCCGGATATCGGGGAGGAGCCCGTGCGCCGGGGGCTTGCGCGGTTCAAAATCCCCGCCCGTTTTGAGCTTGTCTCGAAGGAGCCGCCGGTGATTATCGACGGGGCCCATACGCCGGGCAGCGCGGCCCTGTGCTGCGAAACCTTCTGCGGGCTTTACGGAAGGGGCGGCATACTCCTCTTTGGCTGCGCGGCGGACAAAAACGCCGGCGCTATGGCGGAAGTCCTGCTTCCCCATTTTTCCCGCGTTATCATTACCACCCCCGGAACCTTCAAGGTAAGCGAACCGGAAAGGGTATATAACCTTTTCCGGGCCGCCGCCGCGCAGCCGGATCTTCCCCCGGACAGGCTCGTCTTCGTCAGGGAAACCGAAACGGCAATCCGGCAGGCCCTGGCAAGGGGCCGCGCGGAGGGGCTGCCCGTTCTTGGGCTGGGTTCGTTTTACCTTGCGGCGGAAATCCGGGCTTTTTGCGGGCGCGAAAAAGAGGAATAAGAGGTTGTTGATTTCAAATTGCGCATTGGTATACGGTCAATCGGCCGGAAACCGGGACGCGATTCTATGTGAAAAATTGTTAAAAATAAAAAAACTAATTCCCACTTTTCCGGAAACATGTTACAATGGATTTGCCTGAAAAGCGGCAGCAGCCGACTTTGCAGGCGGACACGAATTAGCGTTATCCTGCCCGGAGGGCGGGATTTAGGAGGTTTTATGAAACGGGTCGTATTGGTACTGTTTCTGTTCGGCGTGGCGGCCGCCCTGTTTGCCCAGGTTCAGCTGCCTGAGTATCATTTTGCTTCAGGAAACTGGGCTATTACCGGTCAACGCCTGTATCAGAATGACGCAAAAGCCGGGCTTGCAAAGGTAAATATTCAGGCTCCCCAGAACGGCGCCATAGTATACGAATTCGACGCCCGTTACGAAAACGGGGCTGAAGACGGGCATGGCGGTTTTGGCCTTCATATTTTTGAAGACACCGCGTATAACGGCGCTTCCTGGGGCGCGGGCAAATCCTATCTGCTCTGGCTCAATTACGATGAAAATCCGATAAACAAAAATATCCCGCAGGGACTAAGCGCCCAGCTTTACCGCAGCCAGACCAATTCCCAAATGGATCTTGTGGAGAACTACGATCTGAACAGGTACGTCAATTTTCTAACCGACGAGAGTCTTGCCTATCCGGTTCATTTCAAAATTATTGCCGACGGCGACAGCGGTGAAGTCAGGGTCTACGATCCTACCGAGGATGGGTCTGTTTACTATGTTTTGTATATTGACCGGAAGGATCTGCCCCTCAAGGGGAACTGGGTGTCCCTCCGCACCAACGGCATGAGGATGTCTTTTACGAATTAGTGTCTGTCCACAAAGTCGGTTACTTTGCGGACAGACCTTGCATTTGCTCCCGTTTTGTACCAAAACGGTACGCAAAATGCCTGTTTTAAGGAGGTCTGTCCATAATGTGTCTACATTATGGACAGACTCGAATTAAACCCGCCCGTGTTGGTCCCCGCCCGCCGGTTCTTTGCCGCCGGTACGGGGGCCGGGGTTTTCCTGTAAAAGACGCCGGTATTCCCAAAAAAGAGGGACCCCGTGAAATGTCCAAAAAACGGATTCTGTCTGTTTCCCCTCGCAATACTTTTGATCCTTAGCTTAAACGGCTACGGTGATTTTTCCTCTTTTGATAACGCGGACGCTTTTCACTCGCCCCAGGATACGGGCAGCATAGAAGAATTTACGGATTCGCGCCTTCCGCAGCCGGCAATTTTGCGGGCCTCCGAAAATCTGCGGCATACGGCGCGGCAGAGTAAAACGAACAACCCCGGACTTAATCAGTCCCTTGCCGTGTCCCCCAGGTATGACGCCGATGCCATGATGATGATTAAAGAAAGCAAACAGCTGGATATAAAAAACGGAATACATTTCAAACTCAGAATCTGATACTCCTTTTCGTATTCCCTGACACTTTTAATATCAGGGAATTCCGATTGTAATTTTTAACCCAATGAACTTCCCCGGCAGGCAGCCCTTTTGGGTTGCAGAGTTCCCCTTGAACCAAGGGTTCGTTGAACCTTCGGTTCCCCGAACCTTTGGTTCGACGCGCGCCGGTGAGCGGGTTCCTGGGTATCAGACCCACTGTAAATGAAGGAGTATCCTATGAATTTTCTGAAATCCCTGTTTTCACCGGCCCCCCAAGAAGCGCAGCCGGTAAAACCGCCCGTAACAAACGACCTGGTATTGGTTCCCAATGAAAAATATTGCTTAACAAGGCAGATGTACCTTTTCCCGGCCCAGGAGGTCAGCGCGAGGGCTTCCGAGTATCTGAAAATAGGCGCTGTCGTTTCTTTTTTGAAGGAAGGAGGAATAGTGGAAGACAATAATATACTTTCTCCCTGGGCGTATGTAAGAAGCGCAAAGGGCAGGGAGGGATGGTGTTTTTCGCATTACCTGAAAAAAGCTGAATAGGAGTTTGTTGCGCTTCGCGCATAAAAGTACAGCAGACTGCCGGGGGAACAGCGGATCGGTTATGGTTTACGCCAGGGTTTGAGAAAAGCGCCTTCCTTTATCATGATTTTCTGCAGTTCCTTTATATCAACATCCTGAACCGGGGTATTGTTTTTTCCCGCCAGGGCCGCGGCGGTTCCCGCGGCCTGTCCCATAGCCATGACCATGGGAGTGGTACGGACCGCGGCCAGGGCTTCGTGG
>JAISAK010000172.1 GCA_031266695.1 Treponema sp. | reverse complement strand
TTTTGGCGCAGGAAGGCTATAAAGCCGTACCGGCCAGCGTTTCCCGCAGGGAACGGCGGATCGTGGGTTCCATTGCCCGCGGCATGACGGTCAAAGAAATAGCCGAAGACCTTAACCTGGTGCCGGGTACGGTAAGGAACTACCTTTCCGCCGCCATGCACAAAATTAATATTAAAACCCGCGCCCGGCTTATTATTTACGCCTTCACGCATGGCTTGGTTGATTTCAGAAATTAATTTCAAAGTTTGACAACCCGGCCCGGGGAGCATAAAATGTTTTTATGACCGCAAAACAATCGCCGCCGTCCGCCAAAAAAACAGCAAAAGCGGGAAAAAAGCCTTCCGCGAAGGCGGCGTCCGGGGAAAAGGACGGGGCGCTCAAGGCCCTTGCCCGGGAGCTGAGTTCTCTCATTCCGCAGCTTGACGCCGGGGGGCTGCGGTTTTTAATCGATCAGGCCCGGATTCATTTGTACAACCTGCAGGTTGATCGGTTGAACGAGGCGGCGGCGCGTTCGGCGGAGGAGGAATCGCGGCAGACGGACAGGGCGGGAAAATCCGGCGGAGGCAGGGCAGGGGCGGGGAAAAACGTAAAGGCGGGAAAAACGGAGAAAACGGCTGATTTAATGCGGCTGGAAAAATCGGAGAGCGGCAGCAGTTTTTACATTGTGTACCGGGGGCAATGGATAATGTTTTCGCGGGCCGAGATTACCGGCCTGGTCAACATTGTTTTGGCTCCGGTAACGGACCTTGAGGTAAGGGAACATCTTTTTGATTGGCTTGAACGGGAACGGCGGGATGTGTTTGCGACAATACCAATAGCGGATAAATTCGACGGGAACTTAAAAAGCCTGACCGCGCTGCTGAAGAAAAATTTCAGGTAAAGGCGCCTTCCAAATCCGCCGCCTTTATCTGACAGCCATGTAAGCCTGCAAAGAAAAGAAGGTGGTGATAACGGTAAGCACGGTTGTGATTACCGGAGCGTATTGATTAAAGTAATATAAAAAGTCGTTGGTTTGGGCGGTGATAACCGTTTCGGGCGTAATGGTATCGCTCTTGTTTAATTTTCTCCCGGAGATATCGACAATTTTAACCGAATTTAAGGTGTTCCGGCCGGGTACAAAACCTCCGGCCAGGGCTATATAGTAATCCCACTCCCGGTCGGGAATATAGGGATAGCGTCCGGGAACAAGAACCGCGCCGGCAACGGTAACAAAATACTGCCGGAAAGGAATGATCAGCGTATCGTTTTCCCTGACAACAGCTTCGCCGCGGTATCCCGCGTCATACAACATCGGGTTAAGGTTAAGAGGTATATGTTCATTATCCCGGATAATATAGGCGTTCAGCGTATCGGAAACCGCGCTGAACCATCTTGAATTTCTGCGAACCAGGGACGCGTAGCTTTCACCCCTGGTAAATTGGACAACAAGCCGGGTTGAAGCTGTCGGAGAGGAGATTACCGTATCCTCCGTTTCTCCCGATTCATTTATCGCGCCTTCAACAAACATGACAGGCTGTAGCTGGATTATTTGAGGAATGGTAACCTCGTCGAAATTTTCGAGGGTATAATTATCCAAAAAATCTCTTTCATGAAGAAATACCTTATTGCCGGATACTTCGCTGCTGTTTACCCGGCGCACCAATTCAATCCTTGTGCCGTCCGCTATCGGACTAAACCCGTTTCCGTATTTTTCAACCAATTCCCTGAGATTCTCGTTTTCCTTTAACTGGTATGTTCCCGGACGTTCTACCGCGCCCGTGATAGTAACGGCGCGTTCCAGCCGGTTGATGGTAATAACATCGCCGGGCCGCAGATAGGGGTCCTGGCTTAATTCGCCGTCACGCTTCGCCGCGAAAATATCATAGGCCTTGACTTGTCCATCGGCCGATTTTATTGATATGTCCCTTAGCGAACCGTAGGGGGTAACGTGGCCCGCGATAAGTTCGGATAAACGGCTCAGCGCCCAAGCGGTTACCTCAACCGAATCTCTTACTTCCCCCGTAAGAAGTACTTTGAATGTCGCGGGCCGGATCAGCACAAACTGAACTCCGCTCATGGGATAGTTATTGCTTACAATCGTCTCCACCTGGCTTTTAAGCTGATTAAAAGTTCTCCCCGCGGCATTAATAACCCCCAAATTCGATACCCGTATCCGGTAGGTGCTGTCCACCGGTATAGGATAGTCAACCCTGACTGTTCCGGCCATATAATTCAGGCTGTAAAGATCCCCCGCGGTTACCTGATAATCGGCCGAGGATAAAGCCAGTTGGGTACGAAAAAGATTGGTATCCGTCATCCGGGATGCTTCTGTTAGCTGGGATTCCGAACCGGAACCGGCGGCAAGATTGCCCCCGCTTATGCTGTTCTGTGCGCATAACGAAGCGGTCAAAAAAATAAAAAGCCCCGATATAAAATATTTAGTCATCCTTCCGCTTCCTTAATTTTGCCATAGCCTCGGGATCCTTCCTGACATTCTCCACCGCGTTCAGTACAAAGGCAA
>JAISAK010000170.1 GCA_031266695.1 Treponema sp. | reverse complement strand
GTATCGGAAAGTATTGAAAGATTCTCCACCCTGGTCTGATCAAGGGGAATAACAATACGGGCGATAGTTTCCTTTTCGGTTCCCACAATATCAAAACAGTCCTCATCAAGGCCCATTTTTTTCAGCATAAGCACAAGAATGACAAGGCCAAGGCCCGCGCCTTCAGAATCATCCAGCACCTGGGAAAGCGCGTCCTCAAGGTTTTCGTACTGCCGGGAACGCGCTAATTTGTCATGAATGCGAATAAGCTCGATTTTCGTCGGCATTACATTGTTGCGTATTTCAATATGTATAATATTTTTTTTGACCTGGAGTATCAGTTTGATATAGAGACCCTTTTCCTTCTGTAGTTGAAGGTAATGGGCTATATTATTCAGGGTATTTTCTTTGAAATTTACCATCCCCTCTTTGTAATCATTGGGGTTTGAAAGGTCCAGGCCCCGCTCGGCAAAGTAGACCCGCTTGGTGTTGGCCTTTTTTGCGTTTACCGCCAGTTCCTGGACACAATATACGATATAATCCTTAAGCTTTTCCTGATCGACCTGTTTAAGAAAAACAGTGATGACCTGCTCAATATAGACCTCAATCTCGTGAGGAAGAGTAAAAGTCGTTATGGTCAGGGGAATTCCCGACTGAACGGCCTTTTTTATTTTTGATTCATCTACTACCAATTCTTGAACGGCGGCCATATCCACAACCATCCTACACTGATTTCATTTATTCGAGGGGGTAATACCCCGCTCCCCGAGGCGCTATTTCCTAATCACCTCGCCCTGTAGTATATCAAAAAATCGCCAAAAAATAAATCTATTTTAATATACTAGATTATTCGTATATAGATCAATAACATATATAAAAATAGAGTCCTTTTTCAAAATTATTCTCCATTAAAATACCGAATATTGAAAAAGGTTCAAATTGATATGAATGAAATATTGGTTCCCGAAGTAATTATTACTATTTTTATCATCTTTGCTCTTTTGCGTCCTTTTTTTAAGAGACTTTGGGCCCTGGAGGGGCTTGCCTGGCTGCCCCTCGCAGCCCTTTGTATTACTATCGGCATTTTCCCTGCCTATGGATTCCGCCCTGAATGTATTCCCCTGCTGATTTATGAGATAATTTACAATCTTTTCAATATCCCCCTGCTGGTTTCCGGCGCGGCGTCCCGCTCCAGTGGCGATTTCCGCGAAAAGAGGTCTTTTTTTATTATCCCCGCCTTTGCGCTGTTCTGCGCCGCTGTCCTGGTTATGTTTGTCTTTTCTCCCCGAATTCCTGTGGGTTTGACAAGCGCGGGTATACGGACTGAAAGAATCAGGGATGAAACCCGGAACAGGGATTATATACTGCGGATTTATATGCCCGCCGGGACAAACCGGGCGCCGGCTGCCGGCGCTCCAAATGAAGCGGGGCAGCCCCTCATTTTCCTTGCGCCTCCGGAGGCCGGTTCCCTGGCCGCGGTGGACAGGATCTGCGCCGGGCTCAGGGACAGAGGATTTACCGTTATTAGTTATTTTCAGCGGGGAATCCTGCCGCCGGCGCCGGAAGAAGGACAGGGCCTGCCTTTTCCGGTCCAAAAAAGCGCCGTCTTGTCCGGGGTCTCCGGCCGGGCAAGTCCCGCCGCGGTTTACCGGCGCTGGAGGGCTTTCCGTAAAGGGACGGTTCTCAAAAAAGCAAACGAACAGGGACAGGCCCTTGAAGCGGAACAGAGGGAAGACCTCGAATTCGTTGTCGCCCAGGTCCGGCGGATAAGCGCGGCCGCTGCCCCGGGAAGCGGGGGGCTGCTTGCCCCGCCGGAAAGGCCCCTTGTCCTTGCCGGTTTCGGCGCGGCCGGCAGCGTCCTGGCCGGTCTTGCCGAAGCTCCGGATTTTGCTTCCCGTTTTGGAAATATACCGGGATTAATCGCCATAGAAAGCCGGTTCTGGTCGGCCTATCGCTCGGATCCGCCGGTCTTTCCGCCGGCCCCGGACGGCGCGTCCCTGTTCCGCCGTTTCAGGACAGAGGCCGCCAATTGGTTCGCAAGATTCAGGGTTCAACGGACAAGCGGGTTCGGCCGTCTTCCCCGCCCTTCGATCCCGGTTCTTTACCTTGTCTCCGATCTGGCGCCGGCGGCGGATATTGACCGGCCCGGGAGTAATCCCTATGGGGCGGTACTTGAAATTCTGCGGAATTCTTCAAGCCCCGCCGCGCTGGCCGCCCTTGAAGGCGCCGGCCCCCTGGATTATTACGATTACCCCCTGAGCCGGCCGCTCTATTCATTTTTGTTTCAGGGCCTGAACAAGGAGGCAAAAAGCGCGAATCCCCCGGAAGATACCGCAAGCCTTATCGGTAACTTTGCCGCCATGCTGCTGGAAGCGGACTCCGGCGGCGTCTCCCGGCTTGCCGTCCCGGCAAAACGGAGCCTCGGCGCCGGCGTCCGTATCGAAACACGGTCTTGGAATTTACCGGACCTTCGGTATATACTAAGTCCGTGAGCGCATCGCTGAATACAAAACAGATCGATTCTTTTTTCAAAAGCATCCTTGATATCGAAGGATTTACCGGCGTTGATGTTTCTCTGAACGGTGTTCAGGTTGACAACGACGGTTCCGAAATCGGCAAAATCGCCTTTGCCGTGGACGCAAGCCTTGAAACTTTCAAACGGGCGGCGGACGCGGGGGCGGGTATGGTTTTTGTGCACCACGGCCATTTCTGGGGCCTTCCCCTGCGTGTAGCGGGAAGCCACCGCGGCCGCGTCAAATTTTTGCTGGATAATAATATCGTCCTTTACGCGGTTCATTTGCCGCTGGATCAGCATCCGCGGATGGGAAACAACGCCGCTCTTGCCGAACTTTTGGGCCTTTCCGGTATCGAGCCCTTCGGCCTT
>JAISAK010000262.1 GCA_031266695.1 Treponema sp. | reverse complement strand
GCTCCTGTATAAGTTCCCATTGCTCCCGGCTCTCTTGTCGCAAAATTGTTATCTCCCGGTAACTGTGATATGCGTAAAACACCAGAATTAGTGCCGCCGCTGCCGCGAACCCGTATTTTACTACCGGCAACAATGCTTTCATTTTTTGCAGAACCCTGGCAGCTTTATGCGCGAAGCGCGACAAACTCCCATATTCTTCTCCTTCGAACTGCGTTTTCCCGTACCTTGAGCATGCAGAAATTTCAAAATTGCGATTTTGAAATTACCTCCCTTAATAGGTGCGGGCGTGCAGGGCGCTTCAATGTTTTTGGAAAAAAAATAAAAAATGTTTTTTTTAAAAGGGGGGTCTGCGTTTACGAGCTTGTCTCAGACTGTTTCTTCAAGGGTTCCGACATAATGTCCTGGTACGCTTCCTGTATCCTGATAAAGGCCCGCGCCGCTTCCTTTTGCTGTTTCTCGCTGAGCATGGAGACGCTGTCCGGGTGAAACCTGA
The DNA here is from genome assembly GCA_031266695.1 of Treponema sp. GTDB lineage: Bacteria > Spirochaetota > Spirochaetia > Treponematales > Breznakiellaceae > JAISAK01. The sequence goes on along the minus strand of JAISAK010000262.1, from coordinate 5,467 downwards.
TTGCCAGTCTGCGGTAGGCGGATTTTACTTCTTCAAGGGAGGCCTGGGGGTCAAGGCCGAGGATTTCCCAGGACGAGGCTTCGGTATCCGCGTCTGCGTGGAACAGCCGTCCGGCGGCGTGATGCAGGGTCTGCTCAAAGAGGCGAAAGCCCGGGTCAAGGATGCCGCGAATGCGGACAGCCGTGTCCAGGCCCTCGCCGCAGGCCAGGGAATGGAGCAGTTTGCCAAGGCGGGGGAGATCGCCAAGACGGCGGCGGCGGGCGGCAAGGGCCTCGGCAAGAAGATCCGGATTAAGGCGTCCGCGCAGCCGTTCCGCGATGCGGCAGAAGGACTCGGCGCGCTGTCCCTCCAGGGGACTCAAAGACGCCGCGGCATTCCGGGCGTTTTCTTCACCCATAATCAGGACGCAGAGGGCGCACCAGGAGGCAAGACCCGGTATTCCCTCGTTAAAATCCGGGCGGCCGGGATTTTCCAGATAGGCCGCCGCGGAACGATCCGTTCCAAGCTGGCCAAAAAGTTCCTGCAGCAGATAGCCCATGACAAGGCCGATAAAGAGGCCGGCAAAACCGGCAACGACTGTTCCCGCAAGGCCTCCCGCCGCGAGCCCCAGCAGAAGACGGGCCCGGCGGAATTTTTTTCCGGGGCTGCCGCGGTCTTTCCCGGAAAAAAAGCTGAAAAATTTCCGGATACCCCGCGGAAATCTCATCCTGCTTCGCTTACTCCGGCAGCCGCCCCAGCCCGCTTATCCATGCTGGGCTGCCAGGAATATCAGGGAGAGGATAAAGGATACCGCCATAGCGGCAATGAAAATGGCAAAGGCCGCGGAGAATCCAATACCGATAATGAGGGTTATGCCCAGGGTGTTAAGCACTGTCCGGTAAAGGCAGGTTACGCCGGTAAAAACAACGGGCAGGATGGGAAGCATCGGGATAAAAAGATAACGGGGCCGTCGTTTTGTACGAAAACGCCAGCCGATTATAATTGCAAGGATGGTCATGGGAAGGAAGAAAAGGGAAGCGCCCAAACGGTTGAGTATTTCCGCCTGAAAAACCTGGGAGATGTAACCCGCCTGGCCGAGAAGCTTTGAGGCCGAAAAAAGTTCCCCAAGCTGCAGTCCGGCAAGCCCCTGTCGGATTCGGGAAAGGAGAAGAAAATTTTCGTAGCTTAGATCCAGGATGATCTGGGTATCCCCAAGGCCGGAACGGTAAGCAGCCGGCAAGTCCGCTTCAAACTGCCACTCGCCTTCCCATTGTTGATCTTCGTTGTTACGGTCAAGGGCGCGCATAAGCACCTTGACCTGCGCCCTGCCGTCAAGCGTAATCGGCAGAAATTTTACATAAGGCGCGTCCAGCCGCGCCAGGGGCCGCGCTTCGCCGTCAAAACTTAAAAGCTCAAGGCCTGTCCCGTAGGCATAGTCGGAAAAGGCCGAAAGGCTTGCAAGGCGCAGTATCACCCTGCCGGGCGCCCCGTTTCTTGTCCGCGCGGGAAGCGAGAACACCACACCGCTAAGCACATCGCCAAGGGATACCTCCATCTCATCAATAAAGAAGGCCGTCTCTTTGGTTCCCCTCTCGCTGGCGGCGAGAAATTTTACCGCGTCCGGATCATCGGGGGTTTGTTCCGTAAGTTCCCGGAAAATGTAGAAGGCCCGTATCCAGTCGTCCGAAACCATAGCCTGGTAACCCGCCTGTTTAAGGCTGAAAAGCGAATAGATCCGCGTTTCCCGCCTGTTGGGTTCCAGGGATTCGATTTTATCCCATGCCGCGCCGCTCAGTCTGGCGGCTTCCGCCGCCTCGGGGCTCCCCCGCGCGGCAATGCGCCCGCCAAGGGTGGCAAGCCACTGGGCGTCCCAGTAGCGCTCGTCTTTCAAGGCTGCTTCGCTCATGGTGACGGCATCGGCCGCGTCCACCGGCTGCCGGGCGCCCGGCAGGCGGGCAACAGCGGCGTCCGGTTTGCTGCCCCGCAGTCCCATGCCGCCGGCCGGCAGCCGCGCGCGGGCGGCTGCTTCCGCAAAACGACGCTCTTCAAGGTGAATTGCCGCCTCGGTTTTAAGCGGCGCGAGTTCGGGACTTTCGGGCCAGACCCTTTCACAAAGGTCTACAAACCGGGCGGTTTCAAGCCAGTTTCCTTCCGCCCTGTGCAGCCGGGCCTGGTCCCTTGCCTGCCGGTAAAGTTCTCCCTTGTGGCGCATGTTTTCTTCCATATCGTGAAATACGGGAAGGGCCAGAAAAAAAATAAGGCCATAGATCGCGGCGGCGCAGATGGCAATGATGATGGGAGAAATAAGTCGCCGGAAAAATTTGGGTGAAAAGCTGGTGTAGGAATCTTCCTGTTCCGGAACCAGCCCGAAGGGAACCACCAGCGCCGACAGCGCAAGGGCGGGAAAGAGGGTGAAGATGTCCAAAACACCCCGGACAAGCCGCCAGTTTCGGGAAAAGTAGGGAAGGGGCGCGGTTTCACCGGGGAAAATAAAACGGAAACCCAGAATCAGGAGAAGGGAAACAAGCATATACAGGATGAAGACGGCCTGGGGTTTTTGGAATGTTTCTTTGCTAATCTTCTTCATCACTCCGCCTTCTTGCCAAATATACCAGGGCAGAATAGAGATACGCCAACGCTCCAAAGGCGCAGAAGATTAGGGGAACAGTGAAGGAGAGGGGAAAACGTTTCCCCAGGAAAGATTCAAATATATCCTGTATTTCCGGGGAATTCAAAAATATTTCCAGGGCCAGAACTCCCCGGAAGACCAGGCAGCCCACAAAGAGATTTGCCAGCGGCCAAACGCTCAGTCTGAGAACAAAACCCAGGGAACCGAGGAAGAAAACCAGGGCCCCCGCATAGATAAGGAAGGGAATAAGTCCCTGGTTATAATGATTTTCAAGCTGTTCGGAGCTGAGCCTTATATCAATGGCAAGGCTCTTCAAAAACCAGGGGCTTTCATCCCGGAAGGGGAGGGGCGGCAGGCCGAGAACGGTATTGTTGGGGCCCACGGGTTCGGCCTGATAGAAAATCGGCCTGCCCGGAATAGCCACCACCCGGGGCCCCCGCGCTTCTTCCGGCCCCCGAAGCAGCACCAGGGAGATGTCGTTCCGGGCAAGGATTAGGCCCGCCTCTCCCGGAAGCTTTACAAGGTCCCGCGCGGGCGGCACATTACTCATCCGCGCAAGGGCGGTGGAAAGGCCGAAACCGAAACCCAGGGAAAAAATTATAAGGGAAATAATCATAAGGGGAGCAAAAAAACGTTTCCGGACGGCGTAACTTAAGCTTAAAAGCAGGGAACCGTAGATTCCAAGGCTCAGAGCCCAATGGGCGGCCATGATAAGCTCGGAGAGCATGGTTTCCGGCTGCCGGGGCAGGGCCTGTATCCAGTTAACCCGTATCGCAAGAAAGCGCAAAGCCGTCGATATCAGAAAAAGCACGGCAAAACTGAAACTGAAGAAGAGTACCAGCTTGGCCAGGTTTTTCATTCTTTCAGCATAACACGGGAAAAGGGGCGGAGCAATAGCAGCCCGACAAGGGCTGTTAATTCAATGAAGGTGACAGCGCCCAGCGCACAATGAAGGCTACAGTACCCGATAAAGGGAGGCGGCCTTCAGGCCGTCGTACGCGCCGCGGTATGAAGCCTGACAAGCCTCCACGGGGCGGACCGACAGTGCCCGGCAGAGGCGTTTACCCCAAATACACCGCCACAATCAATATACTGAAGATCGAAAAACTTCTGGAGCGATGACCCCGCTTTCCCAATCACGGAATTTCAGAGGGTTTTGGGTACTATATGTATAGTAGTATTGATAAAAAACCTCAAAATATACTTTCTTCCTGTTTGCGTCCTGCTCCGTCGAGGTTCATTTCCCAAAATATTCCTCAATAGTGATTCCATAATCATCGGCAACGCCAAAAATACTTGATGTCATATGATCGGGAAGCGATATCCCATGTTTCAGGGTATCTTCATAATATTCCCACTCTTTCTCACCGGGAAGATAAATTCTTTCTACGTCTTTGGCCCTGGGAGCATTTCTAATTTGGTCTTCGAGCCTTTTTATTTTCCTGATAAATTCATTATAAGGAGAAAATACTTCAGGATTAATTACCATGAAAGTATGCGACTGATTAACCTGAACAGCCGAAGGCAGAAGCCAACAGGTAAGCTCGCTTCCCATTGCCCCGCCCGAAAGACTGCCGGTTAATATTTCCACAAGCAAACCAAGACCGTATCCTTTATAACCCGCCATTGGCATTAAAGTTCCTTCATCAGGATATTTGGATGGATCGGTTGTGGCAATCCCGTCTTTGTCCAAAAGCCAGCCCGGGGGAATTTCTTTACCCAAATTCTTTAACATATATACTTTACTTGCGGCCACAACGCTTGTAGCCGCGTCAAAAAGAATTGGCCTGTTGCTGCCGTTTGGTATTGCGTAGGCAATTGGATTCGTTCCAAGGACAGAAGCTTTTGAACCGGTCACTGCCACGGCGGGATCGACATTTGTCATGCTGAGGCCGATCAGTTTTTCCTTGGCCGCAAGGTTTGCATAATAGCCGGCAGCCCCAAAATGTCCGCTGTTTTTAATTGTCGCAATTGCAATACCGGAACTTTTTGCTTTTTGTATAATTTTATTTATCGCAGAGACGGAGCTTACCATAGGCATACAATGACAGCCGTCATATTGTACCCAGGCGGGGCCTTCTGAAACAATTAAGGGCCTGGCGTGTATATCCATACGATTGTCACGGTAATTTTTCATCAGACCCCGGAGCTGTTTGACGCCGTGGGTATGTATGCCCATCATGTCTGTGGTAACAAGCACCTCTGCGGTAATTTCCGCATCATGTTGATTCATTCCTTCCAGAGACATTATCTTGAGACAAAAATTTTTCAGATCCCCGGGAAAGATATTGCCATATTCTGATAATTTGTTTTTAATCTTCATGGAATGATTATAACATATATCTTATGATACCTTCATATTTTTGGAGGCCCGTGCCAATCCTCTGATTACTTCCGCTTTAGCCGATCGCGGTACCACACAACCAGAGCCAACCGCAAAGTGTCCATTGTTTGTAAAACCGTCCCTGATACACTGCTCGGCTTCCTTTATTATCTCATCTTCTGTTTTGTTAATAAACGAAAGTGTATTTACTCCGCCCATAAGCATAAAATGTGGTCCAACTATTTTTCTCACCTCCGAAATTGTAAAATTCCCAAGCGGGTCCAGAGGAGCAATACAATCAATGTTTGTTTCAACGAGATCGGGAATAATGGGGAGTACATTACCGCAAATATGACAGTATATTTTCGCTTCACCGCAGTAATCATGAACTTCTTTACATATTCTGGTAAACTGAGGTTTTATAAATTCTCTCCACATCGACGGAGAGATAACTGTCATATTGGCCGCCGAATCTCCAAGTCGAAGTATTCGTATCCCCTTATCAATCATAAATTTTGACTGTGCAATAATCAGTT
>JAISAK010000215.1 GCA_031266695.1 Treponema sp. | reverse complement strand
CCTACCTTAACGCCCTTCCCGGCAGGGGCATTCACGTGGTTACGGTCAACGATTACCTTGCCAAACGGGACTCCGAGTGGATGCGGCCTATTTTCAGCTATCTGGGACTTACGGTGGGCGCCATCCTTTCGGACATGGACAAGGCCCGGCGCAAGGAAAACTATGCCTGCGACATTACCTACGGTACCAACAACGAATTCGGCTTTGATTACCTTCGGGACAATATGTGCCAGGACCTTGCGGGCCGGGTGCAGCGGGGCCACAACTTCTGCGTTGTCGACGAAATCGACTCGATTCTCATTGACGAGGCTCGTACTCCCCTTATTATCTCCGGCGCCGCCGAGGACGACACCTTCAAGTATGCCGAGGTTGACAGGCTCCTCGGCTCCCTTGAGGAAGTAAAAAAGAAGGACGACGGCGAATATCCCGACGAAGCCCAGGGGGAAGAAGTTGTCGGGGACTATAAACTTAACGAAAAAAACAAAAGCGTGTCCTTCAGCAACACGGGGCTGGCGAAAATCGAAGAGATCCTCCAAAAGCGGAACCTTATCAAGGGCGCAATTGTGGACGAGGAAAATTTTGAGTATATTCACTATTTTACCCAGGCGCTCAAGGCCCACAAACTTTTTCACCTGGACGTGGATTATGTGGTTCAGGACAGCCAGGTACAGATAGTTGATGAATTTACCGGACGTATTCTTCACGGACGGCGCTACTCAGACGGACTCCACCAGGCCATTGAAGCCAAGGAAAGGATAAAAATAGCCCAGCGTAACCGTACCCTGGCGACCATTACCTTTCAAAATTACTTCAGACTGTATGAAAAAATATCCGGTATGACCGGAACCGCCGATACCGAGGCGGAAGAGTTCAATAAAATATACAACCTTGAGGTAATTATCATACCAACCAACCTGCCGGTGGCCCGTTCCGACCAGGACGATGTTGTGTATCTCAACGAGGCGGACAAATACAAGGCCCTTTGCGATGAAATAGCCGAAGCCCACGCAAAGGGACAGCCCATGCTGGTAGGTACGGTTTCAATAGAAAAATCCGAGCAAATCTCCACCCTCCTTACCCGCCGGGGCATACGGCACGAGGTACTCAACGCAAAAAACCACGCCCGGGAGGCGCTTATTATCGCGGAGGCCGGCGCTAAGGGCGCGATTACCCTGGCGACAAACATGGCCGGCCGCGGAACGGACATCAAGCTGGGCGGCAATCCCGAACACCGGGCCCGAAGGCGCGCCGGCACCGAAGCCGCCGAAGGCGCGACCCCCGAAGCCGCCGCCAAATACGCCGCCGCCTACCGGGAAGAATATTCCAGGTGGCTTAAGGACTACGAAGAAGTCAAAGCCCTTGGAGGCCTTTACGTCATCGGTACGGAGCGGCACGAAAGCCGGCGTATCGACAATCAGCTTCGCGGCCGCTCCGGCCGCCAGGGAGATCCGGGGAAATCCAAGTTTTTTATCTCGATGGACGACGACCTTATGCGCCTTTTCGGCGGAGGAAACATCAAGGGCCTTATGGCGAAAATCGGCATGGCGCCGGGGGAACCCATCTATCACCCCTGGCTTAACAAAAGCATTGAAAGGGCCCAGAAAAAGGTCGAGGAGAGGAACTTTGAAATCCGCAAGCACCTGCTTGAATACGACGACGTGCTTAACCAGCAGCGGAAATTTATCTACGAACAGCGGGACGCCATTCTCCTTGACGAAAACCTGAAACAGCGGGTTAACGACGCGACCGCCGACATGGTCGGCCTTATGATCGACGAATTTGAGCAGGGCCGGAAACGCGACCCCGGCGCCGCTCTCAAGGAATTTGCTTCCCAGCTTCGCGCCAAATTTAATTATTCCCCGGATCTTGAAGGGGACAACGCCGAATTAAAAAATACCGAAGACCTTGAAAAACGGATTCTCGCGGATCTGGAAAAGGACATCGGCGACAAGGAAACCCTTATCGGCCTCCCCTACCTCAACGCCTTTATCCGCGCCAACTACCTCCGCGAGATCGACCGTAAATGGCTGGATCACCTTGAAAACATGGAAGCCCTCCGGGAAGCTGTATATTTACGGAGTTACGCCCAAAAAAATCCCCTTACCGAATACAAGGTTGAAGGGTTCCAGATTTTTGATACTATGGTTGATGAAATACGCCGGCAAATCGCGTCGCGCCTGCACCTGATACGCATCCAAATCGGCGGGGGCCCGGAGGGAGCCGTTAGGCGAACCCAAACCCCCACGGTGCAGTCCGCAAGCCACAGCAGCATGGATTCCTTCGGAGCCTCCGCCTTCAGGCAGAGTTCCGCCGCCGGCCCGGGCCCCGAGGGTTCGCAGCCCGAAGCGGCGACCGTTGTCCGCTCCCATCCCAAGGTCGGCCGCAACGATCCCTGCCCCTGCGGCTCCGGAAAAAAGTACAAACATTGCCACGGGCGCTGAGGATTCTTCCCCGTGACAAGTCCCGCCAGGTTACATCAACCGCCAAGTCTGACAAAGGCGTCCCTGTAGCCGATGCTTTTAAAGCGCTGAAGCAGGGCGCCCGATTCGCCCAGGTTCATGGGGCCCAGGAGAATGCGGTACAAGGGCTTGTCGCCGTTGCCGCCGTTCTGTACCGCAAGCGGGTAAATTTTGCCAATCCTGCTTATCTCGGATTCCACCGCTTCGGCCTTGCTGAACGCGCCGAGCTGGACATAATATTTTCCGTACTCAAGGCTGCCGATTACGGGAACCGAGAAAGGAGCGGGTTCCGGCGCGGATGAAATTATTATCTCCGGTTCCGCAAAGCTGTCCCTTTCGGAGGGGGAATACCAAAAGGAATCTTCCGGAAGATTTTCCGGAAAATATTCCGGCGGCCTTTCCTCCGCGGGGACAAGGACATAGTCGTATTCTTCTTCGGCCGGTTTTTCAAAATCCGCCGCCGGTTCGGCTATGCCTTCTATCCCGGCGATAGTTTCGGTGTTTTCCGGCGGGGCAAAATATTCCGGCGGTAAATCTTCAAGGCCCTCCGTTTCATCCGGGGCCGCCGTCCCGCCTTCCGCAAGCAGAGGAACGGCTTCGGGATAGATCCCTTCATCTTCTTCCGAAACCGGAGGATTGTAGGAAAAAGCCTGCGGAGGCTCCGCCGGTGTCTCCTCCGATTCCGCCGGCGTCTCCGGCAAACCGGCTATTTCGCTTAACGGGGAATCGCCTGATTTTTCCGGCAGGTCTACAATTTCATCGGGGGCGGGGCCGCCGGATCTTTCCGGAAGGTCTACAATTTCGTCGGAGGCCCCGGATTCTTCCGGCAGGTCTACAACTTCGTAGTAGGAGTCGTTTTCCCATTCCGGTTCGGAAACGTAACCCGGCGCCGGTCTTGAACCCGGATAGGCCTGGCTGATACGGGAGGGAGATTCGGCCAGCGGATTTGCCGAATACACCGTCTCGCCCGCCACAAGAGCCTTCGGGTCATAATCGGGATCGCCGCTTGACCCAAAGCCTTCGGTAAAACGGGAAAAAGCGACCGGGTCCGAAGGCTGGGTCATCCTGATTCTGCCGATTGACCTGCCCGGAAGGCCGATAAGGTCCGCGGCGTCTTTTGAAAGGACGGCCAGGAGCCCGGGCGTTTCCAGGCCGGAAGCGACAATAACCCGGATGGATTTGCCGTTTTCCAGGTTGATAACATCCACAACCGTATTCCTGGGAAAAGAATTTGTCGCGGCGTAATAACCCGTATCGGGCAGATCTCCGCCCGGCGCCACGGCGGCGGAACCTTCCCACACGGAGGCGTTTGTCAACGCAAACAAGGCGGCGGATGCAATTAGGATAAGACGCTTTTTCATACTCTGTTTTCCTTCTACCTGTCGTTCAAGTGGGGAACCAGTCCCTTAACAGCCTGCTTCAGGCTGGAAAATTCTTCACCGGGGGTTTTTGAAGTTTTATCCGCGTACTGCTGTTCATAAATCAGTTTTTGTGACGCCGCGTTGAACAGGCGAAGGGAAATTTTCTCCGGCCGCCGGATAAGCGGATCGGAAAGGGAAGTATAATCAAGGAGGGCGATAACAAAAAAATCCATTCCCCCTTCCACCGCTTCATGGAGATCCTCCAGGGCCTCGCCGGGAAGAAGCTCCCGGGGCATTTTTTCCAGGCGCAGTATCGGAGCGTTGCTGACTATGTGGCCGGCTTCAAAAAAAACATCCAGAAGCCCGCTTTCCCAAAGGCCGGAATACTGGTTCGGGCCCGCTTCTTCGGACCCTCCGGCTTCGATTACCAGAAAGGAAACCGTCGCCGCTTCAAGGGGAAAAATGGAAAGGATCCCGAGAAGCAGGCCCGGAAGAAAACTTTTTTTGAACACCCTTACGCCCCCTGTTGAAAAATCCGGAAATATTTGAGCTTGTTCCAAAACTCGGTTAGTTTTGGACAAGCTCTTCGAAAAACCAGTCAAATCGGACTAAAGTCCGGCCCAGTTTTTCTGTTAAATCCAAGGAAGCTGTTCCAAAAACTGAAGTTTTGGAACAGCCTCATTTTATAAGGAATTTGTTCGATAAAAGTTATTGAACAACTCTATTTCTCTTCCTTACATATCGACAGCTTTACATTAACGGATAAGGTTTTTTCCTCAAACGCCAGGAGCGGTATCAGCAATTCTTCATTAGAAATCAACAACCGCGCGGCAGAGCCACGCGGTATGTTGTTCTCATAAGGTAGTTGTATTCGGGTTTAATACCCTTATAACCGCGGCAGAGTAGTTGCTTACGCAACATCAAGGGCGGGGTATCAAACCCTCAACACGAATGAAGAATTTTAACCACAGAGATACTATGATTTAAGTTATCGGGGAAAAGTGGTACTCTGGTCCGACGGGGCCAGGGATGTCAGCCCCTTGCGGGGCTAATTTAAAGAGGCGGTAGGTTGTACAGTGCGGGGAATCTGGCGTTCATCGTGGCCCGGGAGATCGGGGAACGGGTCG
>JAISAK010000197.1 GCA_031266695.1 Treponema sp. | reverse complement strand
ATCGACATCTATAAAAAAAGCAAAAGGAGCCGCCTGTTCGGCGGCCTGTTCCAGGTCAGCGTAACTGTAATTCCGGCCTTCAGCACGGTAATCTGCCCTAATTTCCTGAATGATCCATGAACCCATGACATTGCGCAGGAAGCGGTGATACCCCGGATACCCTCCCTCGTTCGCGAGGTTATGGTGGAACCCTTCTTCACAGATAAGCGGCGCATCCAGTTCACAGCCCATCAAAGCCCAAGTGCCGCTGCTGATGATGATCCGATCTCTCCGGTCAAGGGGGGACGCGATGTAGGCCGAGGCGGTATCATGTTCACAGATCGAAACAACCTGGAAGTGGGAAAGATCCTGTTCCCGGGCCAGTTTTTCCGTTATTGTCCCAACCCCGGTTCCCGGCATGGAAACGGAGCCGAACAAATCCCTCCGAAGGTGTAGCAGTTCCAGCAGTTCTTCGGAGAAATCCTGCCGGTCAAAACTGAAAAGCTGGCTCACCGAGGCGATGGTGTATTCCGCTGTTCTTTCGCCGGTTAAAAAACAGGCCAGCAGATCCGGCACGAAGAGGCATTTGTCCGCGTGATCCAGCAGCCAGCCCTGCCCGGCCCCCCGGATAGCCCCCATCTGCATCAGGGTGTTGAATCGGGCGTTCTGATTGCCGGTAATCTCGTAAAGCCGCCGTGGGGTGATCCGGCCATAGACGTAATCGGCATACCGTACCGTCCGGTCGTCCCGGTAGCAGCGTACCGGAGACAATAGTTCACCGGCCCGGTCGATGAAACCAAAGTCGTTGGAAAAAGAATCGATTCCCAGGGAATAGATTTCGGAAAGGGCGCAGGCCTTTTGCAGGCCCTCAAGCAAGGATCGGTATATACCGATCATATCCCAGTACAGGCCGCCGTCAATCTGAACCGGCCTGTTTTCAAACTTTACAATTTCCGAAAGGTTTATTCGTTCTCCATCAAACCGGCCCTTCAGCAGCTTGCCACCGCTGCCGCCAAGATCAAAGGCCAGCAGATTCACCATATGCCTCCGGACATTCAGGCATCCTCCGCCATAACAAGATGGATATTTGTTTTATTGAGGAAATCCCCGCGGCCTTCAAGACAGGCAAAGTCCGGACCGGTGATGATATGGTCAACGGAATCAAAATCGCAAAGGAACACCTGTCCGGTCTTTTCGAATTTTGTATGATCCACCAGGAGGAATACCTCTTGTGCACGGTCAACCATCGTGCGTTTTAGCTCTACTTCATAGGGGCTGGAATCGGCGATCTTGTTGATGGGAGAAATCCCGGTACAGGAAATAAACGTTTTCGTAGGGTAGTAGGGTTCCGCGTTCTTCATAGCGCCGCTGCCGTGTACCGACAGGTTCCGGGAGTTAAAAATACCTCCCAGGCATATCAGGAGCCACTTGTAGTTGTTTACCTTCGCCGTCTCGTACAGAAAATTTATGGAATTAGTAAGAATCGTAATATGCATATCCGCGGGGATGTATTGGGGCAGGTAGATCATGGTGGAACTATTATCGATAAAAAGGGTATCATTGGAACAGATAAAACCCGCAGCTTTTTGGCAGATAAGTTTCTTTTCCTCCATCTGCTGTACCCCCCGTTCGCCCACCGGCGATTCCGGCGGGGGCGTCAGGGAATGGTCCAGCATAGCGCCGCCATGGGTGCGCCGCAACGCTCCCTGCCGCTCAAGATCGCTTAAATCACGGCGTATGGTTTCGCGGCTTGTCTGAAATAGTTCGGCCAATGTGTTGACTTCGATGCTGCCCTTTTGACCGATAAGATTCCGAATCTCGGCTTTTCTTTCTTCGCTGTACATAAGGGTATTTATATCTGATTTTGTACGGTAACGCAATAAGCGTCACATTCAATACGTTCAAGCATACTGTATGCTTTGTAGATGTTCTCCCCGGAAACCACCACGCCGTGCAGAGGCATGATGACGCCGATGGGCTTCCGTTCCGCAAGTTCGCGGTGTTCCTCAAAATAACGGTAGATGTTTTGAGAAAGTTCCTCCGTATAGGCCTTGGTATATTTGATACAGCCCACATACCCCCTCCCCATGGTTGCTTCGGTCACATTCGGTATAGGTTTTGCCTGCGTCACAAAGGGCATACAATAAAAGGGATGAGCGTGGATGGTACAGCCGATTTCTTTGAAGTTTTTTAGGATGAGGATATGCATAAGGCTTTCCCGTGAAAGTTTCCCCGTTCCTTCCAGCAGGTTCTGATCATAGTCGATGACCAGAAAATCTTCAGGGGCCATTTGACAGTGCTTCTCTTCACTCATCATCGAGGGGGAGATCAGGATGCGGTTGTCGTCCACCCGTACGGCGAAGTTGCCCCCCGCGGCATTGGTAAGCCGCCGGTCCCACATCAGACGGGCCGTCAGGGCCATTTCCCTGCGGATGTCCATCCAGGAATATTCACTCATGGTATGCTCCTTCAATGCCATTATCTGATTTTGCACAGCTCTGTCAGAGCCGCAAGTTCCTTGGCCCGGGTCGGTTCAAAACCGACGGAAATCGGAGATTCCGCCGTGGCCGAAGAGGCGCCGGTGGCGATCCGGAGGGTTTCTTCCGTGGAAAGTCCCCGTGAGTCGCCGTAGACAAGCCCCGCCAAAAAACAGTCCCCGCAGCCTATGGTATTGATCACCCTGACGTCCGGCGGGACGGCCCGGTAAATCCCCCGGGGGGTCCGCAGCACGGAACCGGCGCTGCCCATGGAAACCGCTATTATCTCTATGTCCAGAGGGGAGAGCGAGTCAATGGCCGCTACCACATCCTCAACCCTGTTTGAAACCTGCCGCCCGCAGAGGGTGGACAACTCGTCCAGATTCGGTTTGACAAGATACGGCCTTTGGGTAACGCAGTCCGTCAGGGCCTTGCCGCTGGTATCGAGGAACACCCTGATTCCCCTGTTGGAAAGCCCCTGTATCAGGCGGCTGTAGACCGAAGGATCGCAGTTTGAGGAATCACCCGAAAGTACAAGGTAATCCCCGGCGTCAATCG
>JAISAK010000113.1 GCA_031266695.1 Treponema sp. | reverse complement strand
GTTTGGTTTCTTCCTGGGCGGGGCCGGATTTCTTGCGGCGCAGCAGGTCGAAGATCTTACCGTTTACGGTCTCAAGGGGCCTTCGGGCCTTGCCCTGATACAGCTTTTTGAGAACCCCCCGCGGGCCGCCGGTTTTAACATAAGGGTGGAAGCCCTTGCCCAGGCCGACCTTATGGCGGCGAAATTTATTTCCGGCGAGGCAAAAATCGGCATCCTGCCGCCCAACGTGGCCGCGAAAATAGCGTCCTCCGGAAAAAGGATACAGGCCGCCGCGGTTACCGGCACCGGCATGCTGAGCCTTCTTTCCGCCGATCCGGGGGTGCGGCGTTTCGAAGATCTGAAGGGAAAGTCCGTTGAAGTCGCGGGTCAGGGCGCAACCCCCGACTATGTGTTCAGGAAAATCCTTCTTTCCAAAGGGATCGATCCCGACCGGGATCTTCGCCTGGGCTATTCCCTGGCTTATCCCGAAATCGCCCAATCCCTTATTGCCGGCCGTGTAAGCCTTGCCCTGCTGCCCGAACCCTTCGCCACTATGGCCAGGGCGGGAAACGGCGCCCTGAATCTTGTCGGCGATATTCAGGACGAGTGGGCAAAGCTGCAGGCCGGAAAGCTTCCGGCCGGTGCTTCTCCGGCCGCAAACTATCCCATGACTCTGCTTGTGGTGGACGGTGATTTCGCCGCTTCCCACCCTTCGCTTATGAGGGTTCTTCTTGGGGACGTGAAAAATTCCGTCGAATGGGTTGTGGGCCATCCCGCCGAGGCGGGGCGGCTTGCCGAAAAGCATGAGCTTGGGCTCCGGGCGCAGGTGGTAAGCGCCGCCGTTCCCCGCAGCAATTATGTGTTCCTTCCCGCTTCCGCCGCAAGACAAAGCCTTGAGGCCCTGTTTGAAGCCTTTCTGGAATTCGCCCCGGTTTCCATAGGCGGCGCCCTGCCGGGAGACAGCTTCTATTACCGGTATTAGCCTCCGTACCGGCGGAGAAGATTCCGGCGGGAAAGGCGGCGGGGCGCCCCGGGCCAAAAACGGCGCCGGGATTGGCGCCGTTTCCTCCTTTCTCTGGTTTCTCTGCGGAATCCTCATCCTCCTTGCGTTATGGGAAATCGCTTCCCGGCTGCTTAAAAGCGGCATTCTGCTTCCCGGCCCCCTGCCGGTACTGCGGAAGCTGCTTGCCCTTGTCCGGACGGAACGCTTTCTCCTGGCCCTGGGGAACAGCTTTCTGCGGGTAATGCTGGGGGTCCTTATCGCGGCGCCGCTGGGCCTTGCCGCGGGAATCGCCGCCGGGCTTAACCGGCGCGCCGGCGCCCTGCTCAAGCCCCTCTTTCAGGTAATCTCCGCCACGCCGGTAATGTCCGTCATCCTTATTGCCTTTCTCTGGTTCGGCCAGGAGCGTACCCCGGTATTTACCGCCTTCCTCATGGTTTTTCCGGTTATGGCCGCGAATACCATTACCGGAGTAAGGGCGGTGGACAGGAAGCTGGTGGAACTCTTTGACGTGTACCGCCTTTCCCGCCGGGAAAGAATACTCTCCCTCTACCTTCCGGCCATTGTTCCCTTTGTCCTCGGAGGCCTGCGAAGCGGTCTTTCCCTCTGCTGGAAGGTTGTGGGTGCCTCGGAGGTGTTGATCCAGCCGCGCCGCGCCCTGGGCACGGGTATGCAGAACGCCAAGGCCCAGCTTGAGACCGCCGAACTTTTTGCCTGGACCGCCGCCACGGTCTGCGCCGCGGCGCTTTCCTCGTTCCTCCTGAATCTGGTTGTGAAACGGCTTAAAGGGAGGTCTCTGTGAACGCGCCGGACCTTTCGATCGAAAAGCTCTGTTTTTCCTTTGGCGAAAAAACCATTTTTGAAAATTTTTCTCTTGCCCTGGGCGGGGAGGCGGCCGCGGGAACGCCGAGGGACAATCCCCTCGTTATACTCGGAGCCTCGGGCTGCGGCAAGACAACCCTGCTCAGGCTTATGGCGGGGCTGCTCCGGCCGGACGCGGGGGAAATAGCGCTGCGCGGCGGAGGCTCCGGGGGCGGCGCGGCGGCGGGCGGCGCGGCGGGCAAGCCGGACTCCGGCGGTCCGGCCTGCTCCTTTGTGTTTCAGGAGCCGCGGCTTTTGCCCTGGAAAACGGCGCTGGCAAACGTGAGCCTTCCCATTGAGGGCTTGCTGGGAAGGAAGGAAGCCCGGGAGCGGGCAAGACGGTATCTTGGCCTTGTTTCGATGGAGGACTTTTGCGAAGCTTTCCCGGAAGAGCTTTCCGGCGGACAGAAGCAGCGGGTAAACATAGCCCGGGCCTTTGCCTGTCCCGGTTCTCTTTTGCTTATGGACGAACCCTTCCAGTCCCTGGATATTCCGCTGCGCCGGCATCTTCTGGACCTGACAAAAAAGCTCCTTGAAAGTTCGCCCCGCCGCCTTGTCGCCGTAACCCACGACCCAAGGGAAGCCCTGTACCTTGGCAGGCGCGTCATTGTACTGGGGCGGCCCCCCCGGGGAATTGTCCTGGATCTGAACCCGGAAGAAAACCTTTCGCCCGCGGAACGGGCGGAGTTGGAAGACCGTATCCCGGAAGCAATGGAGCTTTAAGAGCCGCGCCGGTACCGGCTTTAGAATTTTACCGCAAAGTCGAAGAAGTCGAAGAAGGAAGGCTACAATGTTTCTTTTTTCTTACTTCTTTAACTTTTTTGACTTCGCGGTTATTTATATTCCTTTGTGTTTAGTCTTTCCAAGATACTGGTGTTCTGTTTGATATTTTAGAGGCCGATAATGTAAAGAGAGGTTTGTCATGAAAAAAGGTATGGGGCCGGTTGTTTTGCTTTTAATCGCGATGGTTTTTGTTTCATGTCCGGTTCCGCTGGATCCGCCGGAAACACCGGAATCCTCCCCGCCTCCTCCTTCTCCTCCGGTAAACCCTCCGTCCCGGTGGCAGATTGCCGCGCCCGGAAGCGTTGCCGGTGGTTCCATTACCGCCGACAAGACGACGGCGGAGGCCGGTGAAATCGTCACCGTCACTATTTTGCGTTCCAGCGGCCAATATCTGAATTCAATTTCCGTGACCGGCGCCGTCCTGTCCGAAAACGAAGCGTCCGAAAACAAAAACACCAGGATCTTCAAGATGCCCCCGATGGATGTCGCCGTTTCCGGTTCCTTTGCGGCGTTTCTTGAGCCGAGGTTTGTGGCGGTGGGAACGGGCAATATTGCCGCCTACTCCGTGGACGGTAAGAGTTGGGCGGCGTCGATGATGATGGAAGGTTCCGCCTGGGAAGGCGTCGCCTATGGCGGCAAAAAGTTCGTGGCCGTTGCCAGCGCCGGAGACAACGATTCTACTTACAGAACCGCCTATTCAGAAAACGGCATTGAATGGAAGGAAGAAAAAACACCGTCCCTGTCCCTGAATACTTTTTTCTCGGGTCTCGCCTACGGCGGCGGAGTCTTCACGGCGGTTACTTCCCTGAGCGGCGGCAGAATTATCTGTTCTGCCGACGGTATCCACTGGGAGGATGATAAATATAAATGGAAGGATGAAGAATACGCACCGTTTACGTCCGCCCATGACATTGCTTACGGGGACGGCAAATTCGTGATGATCGCCCAGGCTTCCGGCAATAACGCCGCCTGGTCCGCCGACGGCGTTACCTGGACAAGGACGGCAATTCCGGGGGGTTCCAATTGGCGCAGCGTCGCCTGGGGCGGCGGCAGGTTTGTGGCGGTTGATTACAGCGCCGACAGCGCCGACAGCTCCGGCGTCGCCGCTTATTCGGACGACGGCAGCGTCTGGACCGTGGGCGGCGCGCTGCCGGAAGGTTACCACTGGGCGGCCCTTGCCTACGACGGGGACAATGAAAAGTTCGCGGCGGCGGGCGAAGGGGACAATACCGTTTTGTCCCCGGACGGCGACACCTGGACCGCGGGCGGCGCGCTGCCGGGGGGCTATCGCTGGACGGATATGGCCTGGGGCGGCGGAAAGCTTGTGGCGGTAGGCGAAAACGGCAGCGCCGCCTGGTCCGAGGACGCCGGCCTCACCTGGACGGTGACAACGATGCCGCGCGATATCAACTGGCGGAGCGTTACCTACGGCACTCCCTGAATGACGGACCCTACCTAATCGTAAAACTTACCGGATAACGGTAGCGTACCGAGACGGATTCGCCGTTTGCCTGCGCGGGCACGCCGCGCAGACCCTGAAACGCCTTTACCGCCGCTTCTCCGAAACCCCTTCCTGGCGGATTCTCCTGCAGGATCCTTATGTTCTGTATCAGGCCGCCGCGGTCGACAAAAAGTTCCAGTATTACCCGGCCCTCAATTCCCGAGCGCAGGGCAATGGGAGGATACGCAAGGGCGGCCCTTATTTCCCTTTCGTTAAATTTCGGGGGTACGGAAACCATGTGCATGGGAAGGTACTCATCGGCGGGGCCGGCGGGGCGGGTGGGGACTATAACCCCGGCCGCCGCCACGACCTGCGGGGGGAGAATGTCGGTTTCAATCATGGTTTCGGCAAGGGATTCAACCACGGGGATTTCCTCCGACCTCTCGGGGGGCGGCGGAGGAGGAATTTCCTCCTCAAAGTCGGTAAGCTTCATGACCCTTGCGCTTTCAATGTTTTCCCGGGGAGGCGCGCCGATCCTGAAGGCAAGGAAAAAAATGAGCAGTCCGTGCAATAGGGCGACCCCGATAAAAAGGAGAAGCCGGAGGCCTTTTTCATTCGGCATTTTTCACCACAAAACTTACAACCCGGTACTGAAGCACCTGCATTATTTCAAGAACCCTGTTTATCTTCTCGTAGGGGGTATTGCGATCCGCTATGATGTGTACCCTTGTTTCGGGGGCGTTCCTGTAAAGATCGGAAATTTCGCGCTCCACTCCGGAAAGGTCGGAACCTTCGCCGTCAAGGTAAAGGCCGCCGTCCCCGTCTATCCATATTTCAAGATTTTTTTTCTCGCTTGTTCTGAGGGCGGTTTTTGCTTCGGGGTATTCGATCTTCACTTCCCTGCGGTAATTGATAAGGGCTACCAGCATGATAAAAATGAGCAGCAGAAAAGCGACGTCGGACATTGAATTGAGGGGGATATAAAATTCCTTTGATTTTCCGCGGCGAATTCTCATTGGACCTCCCGCTTCATGGAAAACGAAAAGGAATCTATTTTCAGATCCTGGGCAAGCTCCACAAAAGACACCACCGGCTGCCAGTGAGCCTGGGGGTCTATGGTAAGGATAAGCGCCATGTTCGGATTTGACGAAACCGAAGCCCGGATAAGTTCTTCCGCGGAGGGAAGGTCGAGAATCTCTCCGGAGTGAAGGATATTGCCGGAACCGTCCATTTCAAAGCGTAAAAGATCGTCCCGGAGAATTAAACGGGTTGAATCCTTTGCGGGCAGATTCATCAGGAAACCCTTGTTGATGTTGAATCCCGCGATAACGATGAAGTATATGATGAGGAGAAAGGCAATATCGCTTGAGGCGCTGGAATCCGAAAAAGGATTCTTCTTCCTTCTTTTAAGCTTCATTCCGTTCCACTATTTCGGCGATCAGTTCCGAGCAGGCCTGTTCAATACCGGCCGCGAATTTATCCACAATGTGGGTAAAGATCGAATGGAACACCATCGCGATAATGGCGATGATAAGTCCGAAAACCGTGGTGATAAGGGCTTCGTAAATGCCGTTGGCCACGATCTGGGCGTTTACCTCGGTAGCTTCCGAGATAGACCTGAAGGCGCCGATCATGCCCGACACGGTGCCCAGAAAGCCGGTAAGGGGCGAAAGGGAGCCGAGGGCGGTGAGGAAATTAAAGCCGTTCTCAAGGGAGTTGATGCAGCTCATCGCCTCGGTTTCGGCGGCCCTTTCGGCGCGGTGTTCGGAGAAGGCGCGAATTTTGGCGGGGGCGGGAACAGGAGCGGCTCCGGGCGCGGCCTCCTCCGGCGCCGGCGCTTCCGGCGCGGCGCGGCGGAACAGGGCAAGAAAAATCCGGGCGCCCATGCGTCGTTTGGTCATGGCCGAAAGATATTCGACCGCGCCGGGGTAATCCCGGCCGGCAATAAAGGCCTTCAGCCTTTCGGTGATGTCGTCAACCCGGAGGCTGTGGTAGCCAATGTAGATCGCCCGCTCAAGTGAAATGGCTACTGTGGCGACGGAAAAAAAGAGGAGGGGCCACATGAAGATCCCTCCCAGCCTGAAAAGTTCCAAAAGCGAAAACGAGACGGTGCCGGTATCCATTACTTTTTCCTTTGCATCAATATTTCACCCGAAAGGGTTTCGAAAAGAGAAGCTCCCTCGTATTCAAAGTATATCCATTCAAAAGCTTCTTCCCAATCCCTCAGCAGGGTGCCCGAATCGCGCACCGGCCTGAGAGCTTCGGGGAAAATCTTTTCCGTATACGCGTTGTTCCACCGGATATCCTCGGCCTTTACCCGCGCTTCCGGATCGGCGTTTTGATATTCGGCGGGACGGCGCTTTTTCGGAACCATCTCGGGGAAAAAGACGGGTTTCCAGTAATCTTCAAAGGCATCCCTGTCAAGGCCCGCCGGCGCGTCCGGCCGGCTGTGCATCCATTCGCACAGGCTGCGGATTCTTTCCTCCCGGTTGCGGAGCCCGGCAAGGGCCTCGCCGCCGCCGAGGCGTGAATCGAAACGCCGAATCTTTCCCGCGGAAATCCGGACGGGCTCGGGTTTTTCCGGCACCGAAAGAACCGCGCCGTCCCCGCTCCGGGAAAATGTTCCAAGCCCGGAAAGGTCCAGGGTAAATTCGTTCCAGCCGGAAACGCTGCCGCCAAGGTAATGAAGGGAGGTAAGAAAAAAAACGCCTTCGGGCCCGGGCGCGGTTCCGCGTATTTTCAGCGAGGGATAGTCCTTGAGGCTGATGAGGATGGATTGTTCCCCGGCCCTGTTTTGCACCTCAAGAAGCTCTATATCGGCCGGCGCGCCCCGGCCTTTTTCGGCCTCGTAGCGGGCCAGCTTTTTTTCCGCAAAGGCGGAACCGTCGAGGGCCCTGCCCGCCAGTTCGGTAAGCGATACGCAGCCGGAAAAAAACGCGGCGCCGGGGAGGACAAGAAGAGCGGGGAACAGGCGCTTCAAGAAGTTTTGGAACAGCCTCTGATGATTACCGTGTTTTTTCATGGCCACTCCCTAATAGCTGATCTTGAATCCAAAGGACGGCACCGGTATGGGCATTTCATAGGACGCGGAATTGGCGCCGGTATCTTCCCTGCCGGTGTAGGAATTAAAGCTGGTGTTTCCCTGGGAAGTGTAGAGCAGGGCAAGGAGATTCTCCACGGCGACGTACACTTCGTACTGGGCTTTGCCGCTTCTGTTATACCCCAGAATGGAAAATTTTACATCCAGGGGGATGGACGGGGTGGTGCGGTTGTTTTCGTCCCTTACCGTTTCCCGGCGGTATTTTTCGATAAGTTGTATTTTGCTGATATCTTCGTCATATAAAATTACCGGATAACTCTTTATGCCGCCTATAATTCTTGATATCTGAACGCCGCTGGCAAGCCCGAAGCGGGCAAAAATGTTTATTCTCGGGACGGGCCGCAGGTTGAAAACAAGGTTCAGGTTGTGGAAACGGTGATAATAAGGAAAGTACCACCCGTCCTCGTCGCCGCCGCCGGCGGTAACGCTTATCGAATTGATGCCGTTGGGATCGCGGTAGCGGGCGTGATTATAGGAATAGGAGATCCAGCCGTCCCAGTAGCGGGACTGTAATTTTTGGATCATCACGTCTATGCCCCAGACGCGGCCGACGCCGTCAAAATAGGGCTTGGGGGTCATTTCTCCGGGCCCCACCTCGATGGGAACATAGCCCCGGTCGTAGACGTATTTGTAGTAAGCCTCGATGT
>JAISAK010000076.1 GCA_031266695.1 Treponema sp. | reverse complement strand
GGGCCGCCCCCTCCCGCTCGTCAAGCTGCTGCAGCGCGGCCGTGCGCGCGTAGAATCCTTTCCCCGAAGCAAGTTCCCGGGGGCTGCCGTATTCGGCAATTTTACCTCCGTCAAGAACCAGCACCTTATCCGCGTAACGCAGGGTTGAAACCCGGTGCGAGATTATTATCGTTGTCCCCGCCCCGCTCCCCTTTTTCCTTTTCTCCGCCAGGGCTTCCAGAATCTTCCGCTCCGTATCCGCGTCCACCGCCGAAAAGGAATCGTCCAGAACAAGGAATTCGCTGTCCATAACAACCGAACGCGAAAGCGCCACCCGCTGTTTCTGCCCCCCCGAAAGGGTCAGGCCCCGCTCGCCGATGAGGGTTTCCCAGCCCCTGCCGAAAGCTTCAAGATCCTTCTTCAGCGAAGAAATTTCGGAAGCCTGTTTCAGCGCGTCCTCTTCCGGCGCTTCCAGTCCGTAGCCGATATTGTTTTTGATGCTGTCCGAGAAAAGGTAACTATCCTGGGGGCTTACCGCGAAGATTTTCCTCAGGGCCTCAAGGGGCCAATCCTTCACGTCAAGGCCGTAAATATAAACCGCGCCCGCCGGCGGATCAAGCATGCGTATAAACGTTTTTATCAAAGTAGTCTTTCCCGAACCGGTAGGCCCCATCAGGCCCAGCCATTCTCCGCGTCCGAGGCTGAAGCTGATGCCTTCCAGCGCCTTCCCGCCGCCGTAGGAAAAATTCAGATTCTTCACTTCGATGGCGGGCACGCGCGAGGCCCCCGGAACCCGCGGATTTTCCGCCTCTCCGATTGAAGGCCGGGTGCGCAGAACCTCGTTCACCCGGCTCAGGCCTGTCGCGCCGCGCTGGATCATGTTAACCGTAAAGCCCGCCCCCATCAGGGGCCATATAAGCATCTGAAGGTAGCGGAACAGGGCCACAAGGCTGCCGGGACTCATATAACCGTTTATCACCCGTATACCTCCGGCAAGAAGCATGATAAGAATTGTCAGCTCCGAAAGAAAGGTAACAAGGGGAAAGAAGAAACCGAAAAGACGGACAAGCACCATATTGGCTTCCCGGTAATCGTCGTTGGTGTCGGCGAATTTTTTTATAAACCACCATTCTTTAACGAAGGACTTTATCACGCGTATCCCCGCAAAGGTTTCCTGCGCCGTGTCGCTCATCTTTGAATAGGTTTCCTGAACCCGGCGGAAACTTTTTCCCACCGCTCCCCCAAAGAGAAGTATCAGCACCGTTATCGGAAGCAGGGGAACAAGGGCCGCGGCGGCGGAGCGCGGGTCCTGGATAAAGATAATTATCAGTATCGAAGTAGCCATTACGACAAAATCGATCAGCGCGACAAGGCCCATACCCAGGGCGGTACGAACCGCGTTCAGGTCGTTGATGGATCGCGCCATCAGATCGCCGATTTTATTTTTCTGGTAAAAATCCCAGTTGAGGGTAAGCAGATGCTCAAAGAGTTTTTCCCGCAGCTCCGTTTCGATCCGGCGGGAAGATCCGTGGATAAAATAGCGCCAAAGGAAACGCCCGATTGAGATAAACGTCATCACCCCGACCATCCAAAGGGCGATAAAAAAAATTTCCCTCCGGTCAAAATTTCCGGAGCCGACAAGGTCTACGGCCCTGCGCAGCAGCTGGGGGATAACTATCTGGGCCGCGTCAACCGTGATAAGGCAGACAAGTCCCCAAAAGTACCGCCCCCGGTAACGGGAAATAAAGGGAAAAAGGGATTTGTATTCTTTTAAAAGGGTTCCCGGCCTTGCCTTGCCTTTTTTTTCTTCCGCTCCGCCGTTCATACTAAACTTTTTTTTGACTCAATTCTTCCTGCTTTTTTA
The DNA here is from genome assembly GCA_031266695.1 of Treponema sp. Taxonomy (GTDB): domain Bacteria; phylum Spirochaetota; class Spirochaetia; order Treponematales; family Breznakiellaceae; genus JAISAK01. The sequence continues at coordinate 985 of JAISAK010000076.1, read as the reverse complement.
AATCACTCTCCAGCTTGACAGCCCAGATATCCAGCTTCTTTTTAACCGTTTCAATTTCTTCCCTGTCGCCGAGAACAATGTGAAGGCGCCTCAAGGCGGAAAGGAAGTTTATTCCCTGCTTGAAGTCGTCGATTCTGTTGGTGGACAGCTCATATTTTTCCCTGTACCGGTCGGCCGCCTGCATGAGGAGTTTTTTAATCATCCGCAGATGATACACGGTCGGCTCGTAGGCCGGAGAACGGGGATCCGTGTTGGCAACCGCGTTACGGAGATCGATAATATTTTTTGCGACTGCCGCATAACGGCCTTCAAGCTCCACAAAAGACCACTTCCATTTTGTGTTGTCTCCATAGGCGTTTTCCAGAAGCTGAATAGTCAATCCCATCTTCCGCACAAAGAAGTAACGCCGGGCGGCATCCACGGATTCGATTTCCGCAAGTTTCTCCTCGTAATCGGAAAAGGGGGCGTCAACCAGGTTGGAGACGATTTCTTCAAGATAAATAACGCTCTTGTAAAGGGATTTTCTGCCGTCGTTAAGGGCGTCCTCGTTTTTAACCTTAAGCACCGACTGGGAAACGCCGTTGATGATGATATAATTCGAGGTAAGATTCAGCATTTCATCCGCCAGGGCAAGCCTCTTAAAAGCCGCCCCGGCGGGATCTTTTTTTATCAGAAAGAAGACACTTTGCTCTTTTTTGAGGATTGCGTCAACATTCGTTTTGTAGATTTTTATTTTTTCAAAATACTGATGACGATCCTCGTTGGAAATCTTCGCCATTATCCTCTTCCTTTACTATATTTTAGAATTAAATCGTCCGCGTGGGCAAGTGCCGCGTCCCCTTCATCGCCGGCCAGCATGCGGGCTATTTCCCGCCGCCTTCCCCCGGCGTCCAGGGGGCCGACGCCGGTAAAGGTTCTGCCCCCTTCGGTCTTTTTCTCCACCTTAAAATGATTATCCGCCCGCACCGCTATGCTGGCAAGGTGG
>JAISAK010000005.1 GCA_031266695.1 Treponema sp. | reverse complement strand
GCGGTAAGGGTTGCCGAGCGGGGTTCGTGGGCGATAACGGACATCTCGCCAAAAAAATCGCCGGGTTTTATATCGAACATCCAGCGCTGGGTTCCGTCGGACTGGGACACAAAGGCGCTTAAAGAGCCTGAAAGGAGGATAAACATATCTTCGCCCTCGTCCCCTTCCTTGAATACCGCGGCGCCTTTTTTTATCCTCCTTCGTTCAAGAAAGGCGCTTACGGCGTTAAATTCCAGGTCGCTTAAATTCGAAAAAAGGGGTGATTTGACAAGCACCGGATCGGTTACGGGCGAGACCGGTATATTTTCTCCGTTCATTTTTTCTCCTTGTGATGATGCACAACCTGATTTCCGCCGGCCCGCCAGGTATCCATAAGAAGATCGTAGGTTCCCCCGAAAAGGCTGTCCCAGGCCATATCATCACCGGGCCAGACCGAATAGGCCACCGTCGCGGTAAACGGAAAAGAAGGAATATCATCACGGGCGGAAACAGGTTCCAGCGCGGCTATGGATTTGGCAAGTTCAACGGCGATTTTCCCCGCCTGCGGAACGCCGCACTTGTTGATAAGAATACCTACTTCGTTGCTCTTAAAACGAAGCGGCCAGCCCCGCCCCGTCCGGCGGGTAATATTCTTAAGAACCATAGCGATTCTGACCATGGCCTCGTCCCCGGCGCCGTGGCCCCGGGAATCCACCAGAATCTTGAAGCGATCGGGCTTAAGCATGATAAGGGATGTCGGGTCTTCCAGAATCCGGTTTATCTCGTCGGTAAGAAAGGCCTGTTTCCAAAGTCCCGTCCCGGGATCTTCATAAGCCCGGCGGTGGAGCTCCTGTACCCAGGACATATTCTCTACTATAAGCTTCTGGGTGGATTTGATACGTTCGGTCATCATTACGATGGAACTTAGAAAAATCCGCGACGTGGTATGGGGTTCTTCCAGGGAAAAGTTTTCCATGGTCGAGCCGTAAGCGGGGAACATGGCAAGCACCGAATCTTCCACCGCCTCGGCATAGGCGTCATAGGCCGCCCCCCGGGCAAAGTCGAAATCGCCAATGGTATCCCCGGAGGTAAAGCGGGCCATTTCGTCCTCGCCGCCGTCGCTGCGGGACTTGAAAACCCGGATACCGCCTTTTATCAGCATATAAAAATGCGCCGCCCTTTCACCGGGGCCAAAAAGACACCCTCCCCGGCGCAGCTGGAGCATGCTTGAATGGGAAACTACAAAATTAATCTCCTTGGGAAGGAGTGTAGAAAACAGCTCTGCCTTTTGAATAGGAGAAGGATCAAGTTCCGGCGGGATTTCTCCCATACAGTTACCTCTTTTTCGGTTAGTATCGGTCCGCAAAATCAACTATTTTGAAATTGCTTCTAACTAAAGAATATAAAAGAAGGGCCGACTTTGCAATCGGAATACCGGGCCAATTTCAAAATTTGGACATTTGAGGTTGTTCCAAAACCCGGTTGATGCGGACCTGCGGTCCGATGGAACAACCTCTTGGAAAAGCGGTCAAATCGGCCTAAAGCCCGGCCCGCTTTTCCATGTAAATCTAAGGAAGCTGTTCCAAAAACTGAAGTTTTGGAACAGCCTCGTTTATGAGTATCAGATAGAATTAAGATAACATTTACGCAAATGCTGGTCTAGTACCTTGTAAAGACTAAAACACCTGATATTTCTTTAAGATTCACCACGGAGTACGCGGAGGAAGACCCAGATTTATAACAACAACTCCGTGAATCTCCGTGCCCTCCGTGGTTTTCTTTAATATTGTGTAATTACTCATACCACTCTGTTTAGTGTTTACAAGGTACTAGAGGGTGTGTCTCCAGGCCTTCCGTACACCTCCGCAAGGCGGCGCATTTTTGCCGCAAGCCCGGGATCCGCCGCGCCCGGCTTCATGCGCCAGAGCCAGTTGCCGCCGCCGAGGGTTGCGGGGGTGTTCATGCGGGCGCGGTCGTCAAGGCCGAGGTAGTCCTGCATGGGGATTATCGCCGTATCGGCGACGGAGGCGAGGGCGGCGCGGATAAAGGCCCAGTTGCCTTCATTGGTTTTTTTGAGGCCGAAAAAATCCGTCGCGAGGGCGGCGTCCCCGGGCCGCGCCGATTTGAACCAGCCCAGCGCGGTGGGGTTGTCGTGGGTTCCCGTATAGACCACGCAGTTGTGTTCGTAGGTGTAGGGCATGTAATCGCTTTCCTCCCGGGAATCAAAGGCAAACTGGAGTACCTTCATGCCCGGAAACCCGGAAACCTTGAGCAATGCCCGCACCTCCGCCGTAAGGTAGCCCAGATCCTCGGCAAGGATATTCATGCCGGGCAGTTCACGCTTTACCGCGTCTATAAAGGCGGCGCCCGGCCCCCTGACCCACTCTCCCCCGCGGGCGTCCCCGGCGGAGGCGTCGATCGAAAAATAGCTTTCAAAGCCCCTGAAGTGATCGATACGGAGAATATCGTAGAGTTTGTGGCTTAGGGCAAGGCGGGAAAGCCACCAGGCAAAACCCGTTTCCGCGTGCAGATCCCAGCGGTAAAGAGGGTTCCCCCAGAGCTGGCCGGAAGCGGAAAAGGGGTCCGGCGGAACCCCGGCAACCCTGAGAGGGCGCCGTTTTTCGTCCAGAAGAAAAAGCTCGCTCCGCGCCCAGGTATCGGCGCTGTCCATAGCCACGTAGATAGGCATATCCCCGATGATTGAAAGGCCCAGGTCTTTCGCGTAATTTTTCAGCGCAAGCCACTGGCTGCGGGCAAGATACTGTATAAAGGAATGAAACTCTATTTCCGCGGCGAACCGGCCGCGGCAGCGCCTCAGCGCGCCTTCATCGCGGAAGCGGAATTTTTCGTCCCAGTCAAGCCAGGAGCGCCCCCCCTGCTTTTTTTTGAGCGCCCTGAAAAGGCCGTAATCGGCCAGCCAATGATCCTCTTCCGCGCGGAATTCGTCAAAGGCGGCGCCGCCCTGAAAACGGGCAAAGGCTTTACGCAGCAGCAGCTCCCGCCGGCGGTAAAGCGCGGCGTAGTCAACCTTGTCCGGCCGCCCGCCCCAGCGCGGCCCCTTCACTTCGTCCGGGGTAAGCAGCCCCGCGGCGGCGAGGGCGTCCAAATCAATGTAATAGGGAGAAATGGCAAAGGCGGAAAAACTCTGGTAAGGACTGTCGCCCCAGCCCGTGGGGCCCAGGGGAAGAATTTGCCAGTATTTCTGGCCGGCGCTCTTGAGAAAACGCAGCCAGTCCCGGGCGGCCTCCCCGAAGGAACCAATCCCGTAGGGGGAGGGCAGGCTGCTTACCGCGAGCAGAACGCCGGCGG
>JAISAK010000297.1 GCA_031266695.1 Treponema sp. | reverse complement strand
GCGGTAATACCCGGCGCCATGTTTGAACAGCGGATCACCAGGGTTTTCAGGTTGCGCATTTCCATGGCTGTCGAGCCTTTATCCTGGTACATCAAAGCCTTCGCCTTGTCCGATGATTCAAAGCAGACTTTCGCGGCGTGGAATAGCTGAAGCTGTTCCGCCGTAAGTTCCAACTTCCGCGATGTTTTCAGCGCCGGGGGCGGCCCCTGGGAGGCCGGAACAAGGACCGTTGTAGGTTCACCCTGGTCAACGGCTTCAGCCGTTGGAAAAGATTGGAAATTGGGAGAATCGCGGTTTTTTTCAAAGTGATGTAAATTCGTCTCTTCAGGTACAGGTACAGTAACAGGTACACTGCTGGAATCAGAATTTTCAGTTCTGATTTCAGAGTTGATTTCAGAACCATGGGCTTGGTCGTTTTGTGATTTTAACTCGGCACGTTTTTCCCGCGCGTTTCCGGCTCTCTCACACTTCCCCGCCCACTTCTCGGCGTTCTCAAGTACAAATCCTTTTTCCATGCCGATAAAGGCCAGGGCTACTGTGTTTTTTGTTTCCGGCTCTTTGTATTCGTCTAAATCCGCGATGCCGCAGATAACCGCCTTGAACGTCTCACCGTCAAGGAAACGAATTCCGTCAATGAGTTCATGGTTTAACAGGAATGTTCTTTTTCGAGCCATATCACACCCCTCTACCGGAAACTGTCATTTCGCGGGAATTACCGGGGGCCTTGCTTTTAGCCTGGTTTCGGGGTATGTTCTTTGCTGTTCGGTCAGCTTGAAGGCCCCCGCAATCCCCAGCCATGGAGTAAGGGGGCTTATTCATTTTTTGACCCTTGAAACTCTTGGCGCTTCGCAATTTTTCAGAAAAATTTCAAGGTCTTTTTCCGTGAAAATAACCCGGTCGCCGATTTGATGATATGGGAGTATTCCTTTCTTGCGTTGCCGGTCAACTGTTACAGCCGAAACCTTTAGAAAATCGGCAGCTTCCGGTTTTGAAAATATTTTATTCCGGGCAGTTTCCATGATGCCCCTCCTTAAAACATTTTTTGTCGGGGCAATAAAAAAGGGCAGCAAAATTCAAGACATGAAAAATTCACGCCTCAAATTTGGCTGCCCTTCTAAGGCATACCGTCCGCCCAGCTTTTGCCGGGACAATCTGTATACGTCTATACAATACCAAACTATTTTCAACTTGTCAATAAAACTTTTTAAATTTCTTTGATAAACATTAAACACATTTTGCCCGGTGATTTTGCGCCGGTTACGCCCCCTTCCTGAATGACAGGACGTTCCTGAATACCTCCGCCCCTATCGCACCCGCCGCCTCAAGATTCTCCGCAATGAGATGATCGGCGTATTTTTCAAATACTGCCTTGCTTTTGTGCCCGGTGATCCGGCTCACCTGGTCGGCAGTCATGCGGTCGGCCATCCGGGCGGCGTAGTAGTGCCTCCACGAATGAAACACGATACCCCGCCCTGCCGCGTCTATCCCGATAGCAGTCAGGGCATCATGCAAACCGTTCAACAGGATGGATCGGTCTATCGGCTTATCCTTCAATAAGCCATAAAAGATAAATCCCTCCGGTCCGTGCGGGTTTTCACCGGCCAGTGCCAGGAGCTTTTCCCGAACTTCCGGTAAGAGGGGGACTCTTCGGGACTCCCCGTTTTTTGGAGTTTTCAGTCCGTCAAAATCGCTCCATGAATGCCGGATGTTCAGCGTTTTCTCCTCTATATCCGATTTATGGAGCGCCAGGACTTCCCCGCTCCTCATGCCGGTAGTACAAGCCAGGATGGAAGCGGTATATGCCCGTTTGTCCTTCCAGAAAGCCGCAAAAAGGGCCTGTACCTCCAGGGGCGTTAATACGCCGCGCTTCTTTGCCTCACCGGAGAAGTTGACCAAGCCAACGGTCGGATCTGCCGGTATCATCCCTTCCCGGAAGGCCCATGACAGGCAGGTAGTACCTGTCGCCATGATCTTGTTGATCGATGCCGGAGCCAGTCCGCCTTCGGCAAGACCCAGGGAAAAGTCCCTTAAATCCTTCCTGGTTATAGAGTCCAACCTCCGGCCCTGGAATGCCGGTTTCCAATACCGGCTAAAACGGCTCATACTCTCATAGCAATGCCGCTTCCCTAAGCTGTGTCCGTGGGCCAGCTTTTCCCGAACATAAGGGGAGGCGGTGTAATCCCAGAATTCTTCAAGAAATTCCGTAAAGGAAACCGCTCCCTTGCCGGATTTTACGGCGGCTATGTCGATCAGCCCCCGGTCTTTCAGTGCGGTAACAATCCGCAAAGCGTCATCTGGATTGAGGTCCGTTTTTCGGACGGCCTTTAAGACATTTTCAATCCCCGCGGCTGTTTCCAGGGTCCGGGGCTTTCGCGCTCTCCCGGTAGGTATCCCTGTTTCAAGCCATTTCGCAACGGCCAAAAGCGCCTCGTCCCGGTTTCTTGTACCGGTGCTTCGTGCGGCCAGCTTTCCGCCTGTTATCGGATTAACCAGTTCAGCGTAAAAAATCCCATTGTAACGTGTGTGTAAATAATACCGGCGCATTGCTTCCCCCCGAAAAAGAGGTTTCTACTCTTTTTCTCATTGTGGTATAAAGCAAGGCACCTGCTTCTTGAGGTTACCCCTTGTAATTCCTTATGGCATAAGGAATTACGCTTTAGCGAGGACAGGACTCGAACCTGCGACCTCCGGGTTATGAG
>JAISAK010000240.1 GCA_031266695.1 Treponema sp. | reverse complement strand
TATTACGCCGTTGGCAGAACTGACAAAAATAAAAAGCTTGAGAATATATAACTGTCCAAATATAAAAGATATAAAGCCCCTTTCTTCGCTGGTTGAGTTGGAAACGCTTTACCTCATGCATAATGATAATTACGATTATGGAGATATTGCTTTTTTACGGAATCTGAAAAGTTTAATTATAGACGGCGATCATTCGGGTGAAATAGATCTAAGCTCCATAGGACAGTTACCGTATGTAAAATTTCTAACCCTTGGGATTGGATCTGCGGCTAAAAGAATTAAAAATATCAATGAGTTACAAAATCTGGACAGGATCGAAACGCTGACCATATCCGGCGCAGCCGATCTAGATCTTTCCTGGGCGGCCGATCTGCATAATTTGACTACATTGAATTTAAATTTTTGTACGGTTAATGATGTAAGCCCGCTGGTAAATCTGCCTAATTTGACTGAAGTTGATTTGACATCCAGCCTTATAAAGGACATTACGCCCCTTTCGCGCGGTAGTTCCATTAAATACGTTAGGGTTTTTGAACATGAGGTGGAAGCGGGAATTGACCATAATATCCGCTCCCGGTTTCACCGGAAAGGCATCGAGCTTGATACTTTTTATGATTATAGATAATGAATCAGATTTGGCGCCCGGCGCATCTGCATTTACCGCAGCCGGCGGATATCTGTTTTTAGCAAAAAGTTAAGGGCAATTCAAGGCCGATACTTTGCAGAAAGGCTTCATCGGAAAGCAGACCAGGTGAGGCGCGGCCTTTGACAGGACTATCTCCCGCGACATGGTTTTTGTAGAGAAAAAGAACGCGATCCGCCAGATCCAGTACAAGGTCGAGGTCATGGCTTGCGATAATTTTGGTACAGGAAAGGCGACGCAGCAGGGCGATGATGTTTTTTCGGGCATGGGGATCAAGGGCAGCGCTCGGTTCGTCAACGAGAAGGATTTTGTCTTCAATGTTGCCCTGAAACGCGCTCAGAACAGACGCAATGGCGGCGCGCTGCTTTTCTCCGCCCGAAAGTTTATAGGGCGCCCGTTCCGCGATATATTCAGCGTCAACCATTCTAAGCGCAGCAAGCGCCGTTTCCTTTGCGGCGGCCGCACTCATCCCTTTTTTGAGCAGCGCGAAGGCGACATCCTCCCATACGGTAGGCATAAACAACTGATTGTCCGGTTCCTGAAATACGATCCCCGTATCGGAGAATCTGTTTTTCTGTTTAAAAATTGATATGCCGTCAATATATATATCACCCCTCGCCGGTTTCATACATCCGGCAATCAGAGCCAACAAGGTTGACTTACCCGATCCATTCGCTCCGGCAACGCAGAGGCACGAACCTTTTTGAACGTCGAAGGTTACACCGTCCAATGCGTATAATCCGCCTTCGTAGGTATAGGTTATACCGGAAACAGATAATTTTTTCATGCCCTATTTAAAATCCACCGTAACCGGAAACACGCCGTCAAAACCCCTCGCCCGCATCGCCGTCATTACTTTGCGGGAACGCAGTTCGGCACTGATAATTGCGGCGGCTAACATCGCTGCATACGCGCGGAATTCCGTCAATTTGGGCATGGTTTTCGGCTTACGAAGGCGCAGAGACAGGGTGGCGGTAAATATTCGCTCCCACAAAATAAAAATAAAACGATAAGTAAGGATCAAAAGCGTAATGAGTTTCGGCGGAAGGCCCATTTTCATAAGGGCGCCGCTTAAGGCGCTTATCCCCAGGGGAACAATAAAAATCATATACAATAAAGCGGCGGTATTTATCCGCGCCGCATACACAACCGCATTGTGCAGGCTGTTTATAAAATGATATTCCGTATTGTTTAAGACCGCTGTCAGGTATTCGCCGAAGGGAAGGCTTACAAAAATCATAAGGACAAAGGTGTTGATGGGAATAAGCCGCATCCACACCACCCGTCCGTTGCTTATCAAAACCGCCAGGGCCGCAGCGAAAAGCGCGGCAAGAATGGTATAATCGCGTACCTGTATTACCAGGGCGATACAGACAATCCCCGCCGCAAGACGCAGGCGGGGATCCAGACGATTCAGCAAACGAAGCGGAAACCGGTTTTTGTCGATTTCCAGGTGGTTAATAAACATATTCCGGGGAAATCCTTGCGAGTAATGCTGTCATAAATACCGTAATAATTCCTTCCACAACCGCAAGCGGAACATTCGCCGCGAAAATCATCGCCGCGGTCGCGGCAAGATTATGGTCGCTCAAAAAAAGGCACAGCACCACCAGGGCGGAACCGGTGATTATAGCCATAAATCCCGCCAGGAAGCCGCCGGGAATTTTCAATTTTCCCCGTAGAATTTTTGAAAGGCAAAAACCTGAAAGCGCGGCAAGGGACATGATCGCGGTGTTAACGCCCAGCGACAGAAGTCCCCCGAATTGAAAGAGCAATCCCTGGAGCAAAAGGGCAAGAAACAGCGCGGGAACCACGCTCCAGCCCAGAAGCGCACCCGCCAGGCCCAGCAGCGTAAGATGTATGCTCGAAGGCCCGAGCGGTACATGGACAAGGGCCGCGAGAAATAACACCGATGACACCAGCGCGGTACGGGGCAGTTTGTCGGCCGGCGTCTTTTTAAGGCCCACCGCAAGCCCTCCGGCGGTAAACGCCCAGCCCGCCGCAATAACGGGCATTGAAAGAACCCCTTCGCTAATGTGCATGGGCAGCCGCTGGTTTTTTGAGTCTCTTTCCCATTAGGTACCAAAACACAAACCCGTTGAGGATGAGGCTTACACCCAGTACGATTGCCACCGGCCTCGGCAAGGTATCGGCAGGGGCCGTATTTCGCTCCGCCTCCGCTGTTTCCGCAGCGGCCCCTCCGGCCACCGGGATAAAAATTTCCCCCCTGTGCCCCATGCCGTCTTCGGCGGTGATCCGCCATTCGCCGCTTTCAAAGGGGATAAAGCTGAAATAGCCGTACCGGTCGGCGACGCTTTCCTGCGCCGCCGCGTTCGGAGATGAGGGGGGAAACACTTTGATTTTGGCGAATAACATGGATTCGCCGCCGGTATACATAAACCGGACCGTATGGACCTCCGGCTTGCCGGTCTCATCAAAGACTTCCACGCCGTGGGCAAAGACAAGGGCGGGGAGGAATAAGGCCAATAAACCCGACACAGCAAAAACAACCCGATGGTTCATACTATCCGCCTTTTTACCAGAATGAAGCTCTTTCAAAACTGACGTTTTGAAAGAGTGTAAAATACATCGTTTACTTTACAGCGAACACCAGCGTCGCCTTGAGGTTATCCTCGTCCACATCCGCCTGGGAGGAGCGCCTCATGTCGCCGGCCTGGAAAATCCACAGTATAGGTTTTTGCATATTAATATGATCAAGCCGGAAGGTAACTTCCCCGTTCGCGTTGGTCGTTCCGGTATGGGCCCAGACATCCATCGAATGATAATCATAATAATCCCAGGTCGCCTTGACTTCCCCATTGACCCAGGGCTGTCCCTTGTACAGAACGCGGAGCGTCATCCGTGAATTCCGCCGCATGTCCGCGGGATTATTGAGGGGAACAATCTCAAAATCAAGCCCCAGGGGCTGGCTGAAGGTCCGGTCGCTCCGGTTCGGGTTAAGGTACAGCTTTCCCCATTTGGTAAAATAGCGGGTTATTTGGACGGTTTTTCCCGGATTGGCGGCCAGGGCCTGGCTCCGGTTGCCGTCGGCGTAGCTGCCGTCGGTCAGAATGGAATAAAAGCCGCCGATACTCCTGAAAACCGCAACCACCGGCGTATCGTCAACCAGCCGGTAATTCCCCTCATACCAAATCCGGTCCGTGT
>JAISAK010000239.1 GCA_031266695.1 Treponema sp. | reverse complement strand
CTGGAACAATCCCATTTTTTACTCCCTATTCGGCATTCTAAACTCCATGTATCGAATTATCAGCTCAAACTTCCGGGCTATCAAGTCCGAATTCCGGTATGCGGAACACCGGCAGCCCGGTTTTTAGCTCCGGCAGTTCTGCTCTGAATCCCGGTAATTCCCCTCCGAAGTATGCCGGTTGTCTTTCATAATTGCTCTTTTTAGGGGGTTGATAGGGGATTATAGGCGGAAATGGGGGATTGGGCAAGGTAAATACTATTGGGCTCAGCGATTCCGATCCCAGTATAAACTCTTTTACCGCCCTTTTAAACAGCTTTTTCTGTGCCGATGTTAAAATATGCGGAAACTTATCGGGCTTACCGGAACCTACTGCGCGGGGAAAAATCATGTTGCCGTCCTGTTAAAAAAACGGGGACTGCCGGTGTTGGATATAGACAAACTGGGGCACACGGCAATTGAGGAGGAAAAGGCGGCGATTCTTGCCCGCTTTGGCGGGGATCTGGCCGGCCCGGACGGAAAGATTAACCGGCGGCTTCTGGGAGAGCGGGTTTTTGGGAAGCCCGGGGAAATGGCCGCCCTGGAGGGCATTGTGCATCCGGCGGCAAACCGGCTTACCGGGGAATGGCTTGCCGCCCAGGCCGGTAAATCCTGCGTATTCAATGCCGCGGTTCTCCACGGGTCTTCGGTTTTCGGACAGCTTGACTTTATCATTTTGGTGGAAGCGCCCTTTTTTACCCGCCTTTTGCGGGCGCGGAAAAGGGACGGCCTTTCCTGGCACAGCCTGCTTAAACGTTTTGGAAGCCAAAAACATTTCATTTCTCAATATTTATCAGCAAAAGCCGATATTTACAGAGTAGATAATCGAGGGAACTCTCTGTTCGGGTTTCCTCGTTCTGAAGCGCAATTGGAAAACCGGATAAGTGAAATTTTGTCCGGAGAGGGGATTCTTTAGTATGGAAAAGAAAAAACTGCTTCTTGTCGCGGTCTCAGTAGGCGTTTTTCTGGTGATTATCATAAGCGCCTCTATTCTGATATTTACGCCCAAAGCCCCGGCAAACGGTATGACCGTTTCCTCGGCGCGGCCTGTAATGCCCGGCGCGCCCGGTACGGATTCCGGCGGCGCGGCAAGAACCGTTCCGGGGGCCGGTTTTGCCGGCGGTATGACCGACGGCACGGCCGGCGGCGGCATAGCCGGGGGAGAGGAGGCGCCTCGTTCACCCGCCTCAATTGACGCGGCCGGCCTGGTAAGAAACAGCCAGGACTTGCAGGGTTTGCAGTCCCCGCCTTCGGCTACGGCCATTCAGGAAACCAATTTTTACATTAATGGCGAAAAGCCCATTGAAAGCTATACGGTGGAAAAGACCGAGGGGGACGCTTCGGCCAGGGTGATCATCAATGTTCCAAGGCCGAGTACCGCGGCGGTGCCTGACACGCCGCCGGTCCGGCCCGCGCCCCAGCAGGTAAAGCGCCCTGCGCCGCCGGCCCGGCCTGCGCCCGCGCCCGTAAAACCCGCCGCGGCCAAACCCGCAGCCGTTTCAAAACCCGCGCCGGCGGCAAAAGCGTATAACGATTACTGGGTACAGACCGGCGCTTTTTCCGCCAAGGTACACGCGGAAGGAGTAAAGGAAACCCTCGCCTCCAAAGGGATTATCTCCATTATTGAGAACCGGGAAGTTGACGGTAAAACCTGGTACCGTGTACGGGTAGGCCCCTACACTTCCGAAAACGAAGCGAATTACTGGCTTACCCTGGTAAAGGCCATCGACGGTTTCGCCGACAGCCAGGTACGGCAGACAGTACGCTAGCGGGGTAATTAGGCTTTGCAGAGGTCTGCGAAAATCCCTATAATAATGAATAGAGGAGAAATATATGAGCTTGTTTGATTTGAAAGGTAAAATAGCGGTAGTAACCGGAGCTTCCTCGGGATTAGGCGTTCAGTTCGCGAAGGCCCTGGCGGGGCAAGGCGCGGATCTGGCGATACTGGCCAGAAGGCTGGAAAAACTCGAGGAAGTCAAAAAGACCATTGAAGCCCTGGGTGTCCGCTGCCTTGCGCTTAAATGCGACGTACTGAAGAATGACGAGATTAAGGCCGCCGTTGCCAAAATAAAAACGCATTACGGCCGGATTGACATTTTGGTGAATAACGCGGGCACGGCCCGGGCGAATCCCGCGGAATCCCAGTCCGATGAAGATTGGAACGCCGTTATCAATACCAATCTGAACAGCGTGTATTTTATGGCCCGGGAAGTGGGCAAGATCATGATTGAGCAAAAATACGGCAAGATTATCAATCTGGGCTCGATCCACAGCAGCGCGGCTATGGCTACCAGCCCCTTAAACGCCTACTGCACTTCCAAGGGAGGCGTGCTGATGCTTACCAGGGCGCTGGCAACCGAATGGGCAAAATACAACATCACCGTTAACGCCATCGGCCCGGCCTATTTCCCCTCCGAAATGACCGATGCCGTTATGGGCAATCCGAATTTCGCCAAGGTTGTGCAGACCTATTGCCCCATGGGACGTCCGGGCAAGACCGGAGAGCTGGACGGCGCGGTTATTTATTTTGCCTCCGATGCCTCCAGTTATACGACAGGACAATTACTCTCTATTGACGGCGGCTGGACGGCGATATAGGGAACGCAAGGCTGTCCGCCAGGGCTTCCCATTCAAGGGACTTTGCCTCCACCGCGGCGGCGGCTTCGTCAAGCTGCCGCTTTACCGTCCTTGCTTTTTCGCCGTTGGAGTAAACCCCCGGCTTTGCCAGCTCCGCCTCAAGCCGCGCCTTTTCCGCTTCAAGCTCTTCCAGGGTTTTGAGTATCTCTTCCTCCTGCCGTTTGAGGCGGCGGACAAGGGCCTGCTTTTGCTTTTCCTGTTCCCGCGACTGTTCCCGCCGCTCCGTGGAAACAGCCGGGGCGCGGGGCCGGGTATTGCCGGAAGGCGCCCCGCAGAGGGGGGTGGCGGAGGCCGCGGAGCGGCCGGAGCCAGGGGGGAGACTTCCCCCCTTACCCGAATTCCCGGCTTCCTTTTCAATCCGATCAAGATAGTAGGCGTAGTTTCCGTAAAAGAGCCGGGCCCGCGCTGGTTCTTCGGGCTCCGCGGCCGAAAGCTCCAGGGTCTTGGTGGAGAGGGATTCCATAAAGGCGCGGTCATGGGAGACGAAGATAATTGTGCCCTCGAATTTTTTGAGGGTGTCGAGGAGCAGATCCTTTGAATAGATGTCAAGGTGGTTGGTGGGTTCGTCCAGAACGAGAAGGTTCATGGGTTTGAGGAGCATCTTGAGCAGGGCAAGGCGGCTCTTTTCGCCGCCGGAGAGGACTTTGAGCGGCTTATACACATCGTCGCCCCGAAAGAGGAAGGCCCCCAGAAGATCCCGTAGCCGCGGGACAAGGGCGGCGGGCGCTTCGGCTTCGATGAATTCAAGAACCTGCCCGCCGCCGGTCATGGCCTCGGCGGCGTCCTGGGAAAAATAACCTGCCCTGACTCCGGCGCCGTATTTTACCGTGCCGGAAAAACCGGCGTCCCGGCCCGAAATGATGCGGAGCAGGGTTGTTTTGCCCGCCCCGTTTTTGCCCGCCACGACAAGGCGTTCCCCCGATTCAAGAAGAAGATCCAGACCCGAAAGAACCCGCCTGAGGCCGTAGCTTTTCCCTATTCCCTCAAGGCTGAGGGCGATTTTGCCGGAGTGGGGCGGCGGCGGAAAGGTTATGCTTATCTTTTTAAGGGATTCGGGGATTTCTATCCGTTCCATCTTTTCAAGCCGCTTGATAAGTTCCTGGGCAAAGGCCGCTTTGCTGGCCTTGTAGCGAAAGCGCCGGATGAGGGCTTCGGTTTTTTCGATTTCCTCCTGCTGTTCCGCATAACGCTTCAGGAGGCTTTCTGTTTCGGCCGCGCGGATTTTTTCGTAGCCGCTGTAGTTGCCCGCGTAGCGTTTAAGGCTGCCCTGAAAAAGCTCGTACACTTCGTTAACCGTTACGTCGAGGAACCAGCGATCGTGGGAAACAAGAAGATAAGCGCCCGGAAAATTTTTCAGCCAGGTTTCAAGCCAGCCCCGCGCTTCAATATCCAGATAGTTGGTGGGTTCGTCAAGGAGCAGAACGTCGGGCTCTTCAAGCAGCACCTTGGCAAGGGCAATGCGCATCTGCCAGCCCCCCGAAAATTCGCCTGAGTCCCGGGCGGGATCGTTTTTCGAAAAGCCGAGCCCCGCGAGGACCGCGGTAATTTTTTCCTCGCGCCGGTAATAGCCGGAATTTTCAACCCTTTCCTGAAGCAGATGATGTTCCTCAAGCAGCGCCGCCGTAGACCCGCCGTCGCTTTTGGCGTTTTCCAGGGCCCTGCCTATTTCTTCAATCCGCTTGAGCGTGTCCTGTATATCCGCGAAGGCGGTTTCCGCCTCGCCGCGCAGGGTTCTGCCCCGGTGTACGATTCCCGACTGGGGCAGATAGGAGACGCGCGTTCCCTTCCCGATGACCCGATCGCCTGAGTCCGCGGGCAGAACGCCGGCCATTACTTTCATAAGGGTTGACTTTCCCGATCCGTTTACTCCGGCCAGGCCCGCCCGGGAGCCCGCGGCCAAATAGATGCTTACATCCTTTAGAATGTCCCTGTCGGCGAAAGCGAGGGAAACCCGTGAAAATTGGACAAAGGCCATTTCTAGCGCCCCCGAAACTGCCCTCGAACCGAAG
Organism: Treponema sp.; assembly: GCA_031266695.1. GTDB lineage: Bacteria > Spirochaetota > Spirochaetia > Treponematales > Breznakiellaceae > JAISAK01. Next base: position 1,495 of record JAISAK010000239.1, on the reverse strand, counting down.
GTTCGGGGAACCCGATTACCGGGCTCCTGGGGCGGGGAGACTCACCGGGCATTCCAGTTATCCTTGAAGAAGTAAAGAACCATGGGCGAACCGGCCCTGCGGGTAACGGTAATTTCTTCGATATTTGCTTCGGGAACGTATTCAATGCGGAAGCCCTGATTGTCGAGGGTGTACATGAAACGCAGGGCCGCGCCGTTTTCGGCCCCGGTTCCGCCGGCCCCAAAGCGGAGGGTAAAGGCCCCGTTGTAGCGATCCCGCAGAGCCGGGGCAAGGAAGAGATCCATCGCCGCCGTTCCCCTTCCCTGCACCGCCGTGGGAACGATCTGCGGAACAAGGAGATCAAAGCCCGTCCAGGCGAATTCGCCGGTTTCGGTGAAAGTGATGGTTCCGTAATTATTGCTGGTAAAAGCCGGTCCCTGGGCGTAGATGGCGTTAAAGAGTCCTTCCCGGCGGGTGGTCTCCTGGATAATCAGATCGTCCACTTCCGCGGGGAGCGCTACAAAGAGAAAAGACCGCGGGGCGCCGCCTTCTTCGGTAAACTGCACGGCAAGAACCGTGTCGGAACGGAGATTCATCTGAAGGCTGGAGCCTTCAAAACGCCAACTGCGGGATCCGGCGGGACGGATGCCCGTATGGGAAAAACTCCGCTCAAGATTGGGCAGATGAATGTGAGCCAGGCCCGTATCCTGGCCGGGATCAAAACGCCAGTGTTTTGAAAGCTCCTCAAGATCGATTCGCCGGCTGTTCACCATTGCGCCGTAGAATTCCGGAGACCAGATTTTTTCCATAAGAAGGTCTAAATCCGGATCCGAAGTTTCGTCTTCTCCGGAATCCGCCGCGGCCAAGGGGCCGCCGTAATGTTCAAAGAGCTTGAGCCGGTAGGAAAAGCAGTAACCGACGCTTCCGTCCTCGGTAAGAACCCTATACCAGTCCCCGGACAGGGGATCGCCGGTGGCGCTGATTGCGGGCTGCCCCTGAACCCTGGCCAGAATTTTGATGATTTCCCCGGTCCGCAGCCGGTATACCCGGCGCGCGCCGTTATCGGGGTTGTCCCGAATCGGAAGTCCGTCCTGAAGGTTTTCGGCGTAAGTCAGGGCGTATTGGGCAAAGTCCGCCGCCCGTTTCCTTGCCTTTGATTTACTCCCCTCCAGTTCAAACAGGGGAAGGGGAATTTCCGTCTTGTTGATATCCCTGCCGGCCCGGTATTCTTCGGGAACCCCCACTACCCAGACCTGGTCGATGTTTGATCTGATGTACACCGGCAGCACCGTGCCGGAGGGTATGGGGGGATCTTCGGTTGACCAGAGCAGGACGCCCCATCCCAGCCGTGAACAGGAGACGCAGGCCAAAACACAGATTATAAGCAGGCCGGGGCAGGAGGCGGGGCCTATTCTACGGAAATTCATAGCTGTGCTTAATTTAGCAGAATTCGCCAAATACATTCAAGATAATATGTCATACCCCCAAGGACTTGCCCAAAATTTGACCTACAAAA
>JAISAK010000207.1 GCA_031266695.1 Treponema sp. | reverse complement strand
CAGAGTATGCAGTTGTAAAAAACCTCTACGCTTTCGTCGGTAAGGGACTGAAGCCGGGCGTCGCGGGTTTCGTAGACCGTGTTTGCCTCGGCCCGCAGGGTTTTGAGTTTTTCGGGGTCCGTGTAGATCTTCACCTGGCACTTGTCGATAACCTTGTCGTACTCGTCCTTCATCTTGTTGTAGAGGACTTCCCCAAAATGCCGCGCCCTGAAACCGGCGGCAAAGGCGTTTCTGCTTACCCGCACCCGGATCAGATCCCGCTGGCCGGTGTGCATAACGCCCTCGATAAAGTTGAGGAAGTGGTGAATTTTCCGTTCAAAGACCGGTTCAAAGTCGTTCTGCATGTTCTTGCCGGCAACCTCGACGATAATGCCCAGGGCGATGCGGCTTCCCGGCTCAAAGGTGTCAATGTCCGGGCCGATAAGCTCAATCGAATGGTCTTCGATTTCCTGGGCCGGCCTGGTGCGCACCCACTCAAAGCAGTCCATTTTGGTACTGTCGATGTCAACGTGGGTATCGTTTCGCCTGACGATTTCGCCCTCAAAGGCCGAAGAAAAGGCGACGGGAATGTCGATATTCGTTGTCTTGATCTTGATGTCCCGCGCCTCAAGGGAGGTTTCGATAAAGTCCCTGGTGTTTTCCTGAATGATAAGGCTTTTGGGAACCTTCCACATGTCTTTGGTATCGTTGGTGATGACCGGAAAACCCATAGCAATCGCGCCGCCGCCGCAGGCAACCACAATGTCCGCAACCGGGTCAAAGGCGTTCACAAAGGCCCTGATGCGGTGGAAACTGTAATGATCGAATTCCTCGCGGTCTCCGGGCTGAACCGCGCCGAAGATCATGGCCGCCCGGTTTACCAGGGATATGATATGGGTAACCGCCCAGATGTCCGGGCCGACAGGAACAACCCGCACCGGGAAACCCATATTGACGTTTCTGCGCCGCGCCTGATCGATGATTCCCCCGATGAGGAACACAAAGATTGCCCGGGACTGGTAGCCCTTGATAAGCTCCTCCGCTTCCTCGTCGGAGGGCGCGGGGCCTATGATGACCACAAAGCCGGGAATGTCCCCGGTAACAAGGGGCACGCCAAGCTCGCGCACCTCCGCGTCGGACATGTGGCCCCAGTATTCATCGCCGTAGGGTTTGCCGCTTTTTGCGTACTTGCAGGCCTCGATTACCTCGGCCGCCATAACGGTTCCGTAGCCTGTTTTAAACACATCGTCCAGCCGGGGGCTGCGGGGCATCCAGGCCTTTACTTCGGGAAAGCAGGCCTTGAGCTCCCCAAGGGTGCTTACCTTTTTTGACAGATAGGTAAGATGGTTGGCAAGAAAGTAGGCGGTGTTCGGCGTGTTGAGGGGAGCCGATTCGCCGAGTTCCTTAATGGTCTCGTCCAGAACCTTTTCCGCCCTTGAGTACATCTCGCCGGCGCCGTCAAATACCCTGTTAAAAAGCAGTTTCATAAAGCGTCTAACCTCTCTTTAATTGCGCGAATATCTTCTTTTATTGCCGCACTCGTATCAAAGGGCGAAAGCCCCCGCCGGTCGGCGCTGATTACTTCGTCGCTGTATCTGATAAAGCCCAGAAAATCATCGGGCTTTATCACGGATCTGATGAATTCCTCGTCTTCCTTTCCGCGTATCTTGTTGGCCGCCGCGTACACTTTTTTAACCCCCAGATCGGAAGCAAGAGACCTGACCTTTTCGTAGGTCTGTATGCTCCGCGCGCCGGGTTCCACCACCACGATGAAGCGCCCCATTACGGAAGCGGTTCCCCGCCCCAGGTGTTCAAGGCCCGCTTCCATGTCCATGATGACAACCTCGTCGCGGGCAATTACCAGGTGTGAAAGCACCTGCTTGACCATCACGTGTTCCGGGCATACGCAGCCGGCGCCGCCGGTTTCCACGGTTCCCATTACCAGGAACCTGACGCCGTTTTTTTCTTTCGCGAAACGATCCGGTATGTCGTCCACCCGGGGGTTTATCTTGAAAAACTTGCCGAGCCCGTCGGAGGAAGCGCCGGTCCGTTCGTTGATAAGGTCTTTCATCTTCGCGATAGGCGTAATCGCCGCCGTCTCGACGGCGCTGAAACCCAGGGCCAGGCCAAGATTGGCGTCGGGGTCTACGTCCACGGCAAGAACCTTTCTGCCCTCCCCGGCGTAGAGCCGGGCAAGCACCGAAGCCAGGGTGGTCTTGCCCACTCCGCCTTTTCCGGTAACGGCTATTTTCATATTTTTAACGCGGCCCGCTTGGCTTCGATGCCTTCGATGATGGCCTTCACAAGCTCATGGGGATCGGTGTTGATGATGTAGCCCGCGCCGGTAATTTTTCGCGTGCCCTGGGTGATAAGCTCCATCATCTGACTGCTGCCCTTTACCTGGGGCTCGATGCCCAGGTAAACGTCAATGCCGGTGGAGACGACATAGTTGGCGATGGAGACCGCCTTTTCGCTCATCCACTCGGGGGCGCAGCCCACTACCGGTATCTGGGTGGTATCGACGCCCCAGTCTTTGGCAATGCCCGTGGCAAGGAGCATCATGCGGCTGATATCGACGCAGGCGCCCATGTGGAGAATGGGCGGAATGTTCACCAGTTCGCAGACCCGGCGCAGCCCCGCGCCGCAGACGTACTTGGCTTCTTTGTTGAGAAGCCCGGCCTTGGTGGCCACCTGCGCCGCGCAGCCCGTAGCGACGATGAGGATATCGTTCCTGAGAAGCTCCTTCATGATCTCGAAATGGGAAAAGTCCGGCCTGACCCGCGGGTTATTGCAGCCGACGATTGCCACCGCGCCCCGGAGTACGCCGGCTTTGATGGCGTCAATGGCGGGCTTATAGGGTCCGAATTCATCCACGTGGCTGTTGGCAACCCCGTCCAGGTGGCCGATGATCTGTTCGCAGGGATAACCCACTACGGCGGTCTGCTTCATGGGGGGGATGTAGACCTTGCTCCTGTCCCGGTTTTGAAAATTGTCAATCGCCATTTTTACAAGCTCCTTGGCCTGGTCAAAGGCGGTTTCCTGTTTGAACTCAATGTAGATTGAACCGGGAATGCGGGCTATGGGAGAACTGGTAACAAATTTGGTATGGAAACATTCGCTCAGGGGGGCAAGGGCGGGGAAGATGCACTGCACGTCAACGCACATCATTTCCACCGCGCCGGTAAGGATTGCGTTTTCCTGCTGAAGAAAATTCCCCGCCATGCGGACTCCGTGGCGCATGGCCACTTCGTTGGCGGTACAGCACAGGCCTACGATATTGATGCCCTTGGCGCCCTTGGTTTTGGCGTAATCCGCCAGCTCTTTTACCCCGGCGGCGGTTACTACCATTTCGGAAAAAGCCGGGTCGTGGCCGTGGACAACGATGTTCACCATATCCTGTTCCAGAACGCCCAAATTGCCTTCGGTGGTATGCACCGTGGGAGTGCCAAAGATGATGTCGGAAATTTCGGTTCCCAGCATGGAGCCGCCCCAGCCGTTGGAAAGGCTGGTCCGCAGCCCCTGGCGGATAAGCGCCTCCGGGTCGGCGGTGTTGCCCATATTGGTCATGTGCATGGAGGTGGCGATTTCCCGGTCTATGGCCCGGGGTTCTATGCCCTGCTCTTTCCACACCCTTTGCCGATCCTCGGTTGCCCGTTTGACAAAAATCTGGGTTCCGAAGCTTTTGCCGAATTCCGCAAGGCCCACCCCGGCGACTTCGTGGGCTACATCGTAGATGTCCCTTCCTTCGACGGGAACGCCGTATTCCTTCGCAAGGCGGAGAAGCTTCTGTTCATCCCGGATTTTGTAATTTCCGTCCGCGGAAGCGCCGTGGAGGATGTGGAGGATCTCCCTGGCGTGATCCGAGTGGGCGGAAGTGCCCGCGGCAACCATCCGGAGGTAGTTCCGCCCGGCAATGGCGTGGGCGTCCGCGCCGCAGATGCCCTTGTTGGCCTTTGGGGTAATCCGGCAGGGCCCCATAGAACAGTTTTTGCAGCAAACACCGTCCTCGCCGAATTTACAGTGGGGGGTCTGCTTTTTT
>JAISAK010000193.1 GCA_031266695.1 Treponema sp. | reverse complement strand
CCCCCTCCCGCTCCCCCGGGAAAACCGGTCATAGATCACATGCCAATAGCCGTATGCTTCCGGCAAATCCCGCCAGGGACAACCGGGTCTCAGAATATAAAGGATTCCGCAAAATACCTGGTAATGGGATATTTTGGGCGGACGCCCTTTCCGGATGTAATCCCCTTCAATGATGGGTAGTACCTTCTGATTAAACAGTTCTTCGCTTATTGGATACAAGCGTTTGTTTCTCTCCATATGCTCCCCTCTGCCTGTATCCTATCCCAGCCCATTCTGTCTGTCAACCTTTGCTAACAGTGTCTGGTCTCTATATTAATCCATAAAAAACGTCTTTACAAATCATATCTTTGATATTATTATAAATCATCTGAATCATCATATCAGTGGTAATGGCATTCGGCAGGAATTGTTTTTTGGTAAAAGAGGCTGTTCAAAATCAACAACCCCGCCGCAGAGCGCGAACCTGCGGTTCGGCGGAGGATGTTGTTCTCATAAGGCATTGATCTTGGGTTTAATACCTTTATGACCGCCCCGGAGGCTCCCCCGCCGAAAGGCGGGCTCTTGGGTATTAAACCCTCGCCGCGAATTTGGTTTTAAGGAAGGAATATGGGTCAGGCTACCATTAAACAGCGGATATACAGCCGCATCCTGGATGAAATCGTCGCCAAGAAATATCCGGTGGATTGCATCCTGAAAGAAAAAGAGCTTTCGGAAAAATTCGGCGTCAGCAAAGCTCCGGTGCGGGAAGCCCTGGTGGAGCTTTCCAAGGAAAACATCGTAAAGAGTATCCCCCGTGCGGGTTACCGGATTGTGCAGTTTACCGGAAAGGATATTTCCGAGGCTACGGAACTCAGGCTTATCCTTGAATTGTCCGCCCTGGACACGATCATCGGCTCTATCCGGCGGGAAAGCCTGCAAAGGCTGCACGCGGAAGTGGAAAAAGCCGCCGCCAGCAGGCGCCACGGCGTGGTTCCTGTGGATGTCTGGTGGAACAATAATATCCGCTTCCATGTGGCCCTGAACGCGGAGGCGGGAAACAGCCTGCTTACCAGTACCTTGGAATCGGTGCTCAACCGGCTCTGGCGGGCCATAGCCCAGCTTTTCTGGAGCGGGGATTCCGAAGACTACCTGGGCTTCAAACCCGACAAACACATAGCGCTGCTTCGGGTTATTGAAGAGAAAGACTCCGCCGAGGCCCGGAAGATACTTTCCGAAGACATATTTTCTATCCGGGGCCTCTTTGAGGGCCGGCCGTCGTTCTTTCCGGGTAAAACAACGCCGTAAATTCTTGACTTTATGGGACTTGTCCGACAACGCGAACCTTCGGTTCGTTGCTGGTTATCGGCTCATCGTCGATTAACCGGCAAGTCTTGCAAAATGCTGCGCATTTTGCCGTTTTTAAGCGGAAGTTGTTCAGAAACTTCGAACCGAAGGTTCGCGGTTTCTGAACAACTCTATTTTTATGGAGGTACTCCAGTGATTTGTAACAACATTCTTGAGGCGGTAGGCAATACGCCCATTATCCGGCTAAACCGCATGACCGGCCCGGAGGACGCGGAAATTCTGGTGAAATTTGAGGGATTGAATGTGGGCGGGTCCGTTAAAACCAGGACGGCCTACAACATGATCCTTGACGCGGAAAAACGCGGCGCTTTAAAGCCGGATTCCGTTATTTGCGAGCCCACCAGCGGCAACCAGGGTATCGGGCTGGCGCTGGTGGCGGCTGTGCGGGGGTATAAGGCCGTTATCATTATGCCCGATTCGGTCAGCGGGGAACGCCGCAAGCTGATTGAACAGTACGGCGTGGAAGTGATTCTCCGGCACGATGACGGGGATATCGGCAAGGTGATCAATGATTGCCTGCAAACAGCCCTGAGGATGGCAAAGGAAAATCCGAAGATTTTCGTACCCCAGCAGTTTGAAAATCCCGCCAACCCCGCGGTACACCGGGAACAGACCGGGCGTGAGATCGTCGAACAACTGGGGGGCCTTCCGCTCCACGGCTTTTGTTCCGGCATCGGTACCGGCGGTACCATCAGCGGCATCGGCGAGACCTTACGCGCAAAGTACCCGGACATCGAAATCTGGGCGAACGAGCCGGAAAACGCCGCGATTCTTTCAGGCGGTAAAATCGGGTCCCATGTCCAAATGGGTATCGGCGACGGCCTTATTCCCCGGAACCTGAACACAACGATATACAACCAAGTCGCCGTGGTGACTGACCGGGATGCCCTGCGGACGGCGAAAGATCTGGCCCGCAAGGAAGGGCTGATGTGCGGCATTTCAAGCGGGGCCAATGTATGCGCCGCCCTGCGGATGGCGAAAAAGCTGGGTCAGGGGAAACGGGTTATCACCCTGCTGCCGGACACCGCGGAGCGCTATTTCAGTACCCCGCTTTTTGGCTAGACCGTATTAAAAACAAGGAGCAATACTATGACAAACAAAGTCGCGGACCGTATGGGTCTTTTGCACACCGAATCGGCGTTTCAGATTCTGGCGCAAGCCAACGCCCTGGAAGCCCAGGGCAGGAGCATCATTCACCTGGAAATCGGGCAGCCGGATTTCAAAACCCCCCAAAACATTATTGATGCCGCCTGCCGGGCGATGAACGAGGGCAAAACGGGATACACCCCCACCCCCGGCATCATCCCGCTGCGCGAGACTATCGCCCGCTACTGCGAAGATTACAAAAAAGTCAAAACCGGCCCGGAAGAAATTGTGGTGGTTCCCGGCGGCAAACCGATCATGTTCTTTACTATATTGATGCTGGCCCAGCCCGGCGACGAGGTTATCTACCCCAACCCCGGTTTCCCGATTTACGAGTCGGTTATCAAATTTTCCGGGGCCAAACCGGTTCCCATGCCGCTGCTGCAGAAAAACAATTTTTCCGTTGACAAGGATCAGCTCAGGCGCGATATCAACAGCAAAACGAAACTCATCATCGTCAACAACCCCAGCAATCCCACCGGCGGCATGAT
>JAISAK010000178.1 GCA_031266695.1 Treponema sp. | reverse complement strand
CGGGGGTAACGCAAAGGCGCCCGGCGCCGCTTTTCATTCCTTAGTCCGACAGGCTTTCCGCGATCTTCGTAAAGATGAATCCCAGGGCATAGGCGCCGGCGTCGGCGTAGCCGAGGCTTCGTTTGCCCGCGTTTTCCGCGCGGCCCATACGGGCGACGATGTGCCTGGTCGATTCCGCGCCGGCAACGGCGGCGGCGGCGGCTTCCCGGAAGACGCTGAGGGGGCTCCCGCCTTTTTTCGCCGCCGCCAGCCAGGTATCGGCGCAGGGGCTCAGGGCGTCAATAAGGGTCTTGTCCCCCACTTCGGCGCCCCGCCCGAAGCAGCGTTTGCCGGTTTCCTGTATCCCCTGTACCGCCGCCCCCATCATGGCGGCAAAGGCGGGTATGTCCAGTTCCGTTTTACCGGCCGTGTTTTTCGCGGCATACTTGAAGGCAAAACCCCAAAGGGGCCCCGACGCGCCGCCGCAGTGTTCCATAATCACGATGGAACAGGCGTCCAGCAATTCGCCGATTGTTTTCGATTTGGCGGGAATTTCCCATTCAAATTTAAGCCGCCTGAAGCCCTTTGCCACGCTCATGCCGAAATCCCCGTCCCCGCCGTGGGCGTCTATCTCGCAGAAGGGTTTCTCGTTTTCGATGATAAGCTCACTCATCTTGTCGATGATATAAATCATGTTTTCCAGGGTGATCTTTCCGTTTCCGAGGGACGCCGTGCCGCTCTCCGCCCTGTAGGAAACCGGCCGGTCGTTTTCCGGGCAGGGTATGGGCCGGAAACAGGGCGGCTCGGCGGCTCCCCGGACCATAAAACCCGGCGCGTCGCTTGGCGCGTCGAGGAGGGTTTTAAGTTCCCCGTCCAGTTTAAGGAGGGAGACCGAAGCGCCCGCCATATCGAGGCTGGTCATATAGTTGCCGGTAAATATACGGTAGACTTTGAGGCCCCCGGCAATCAATTCCGGCATTAAGGAGTAGGCGAGAATATGGAGTTCCATCAGCGGCGTCGCGCCGAAACCGTTCACCAGGAGGGCAACCTCGTCGCCCCCCTTCAGCTTCAAATCCGCGCCGATTGCCGGAATAATCCTCTTCGCCAAATCCCCGGCGCGGAGCAGTTTTTCGCGCCGTATGCCCGGCTCCCCGTGGATGCCTATGCCGTATTCCATCTCCCCCTCATCCAGCGAAAACGTCGGCGTGCCCTTGGCGGGGACCGTGCAGGAACTCAGGGCGAAACCCAGGCTGCGGACGTGGTCCGCCGTTTTCTGCGCGAGGCGCTTAACTTCGGCAAGATCCCCCCCCGCCTCCGCCGCCGCGCCGGCGATCTTATGTACCAGCACCGTACCGGCGACCCCCCTCCGGCCTACGGTGTAGAGACTGTCCTGGACCGCGATATCGTCGCAGACCTTGACGTAATCAACCGCGAGCCCGTCCATCTCCGCGAGATACGCCGCGTTCTGAAAGTTCATCACGTCGCCGGAATAATTCTTTATAATAAGCAGGCTGCCCCTGTCGCCGGCGGAACCGGTAATCGCCCTGTAGACCTGTATCTGGGAAGGGGAAGCGAACACATCCCCGCAGATCGCCGCGTCAAGCATACCGGCGCCCACAAAGCCCCCGTGGGCCGGTTCGTGCCCGCTGCCGCCGCCGCTCAACAGGCTGACCTTGTTTCTGTTGATTGTTTTTTTCCTGAGGTATCTATAGCGGCTGTCAAAAATTACCGCCGTATTGGCAAGCGCCAGAGCCGCTCCCATTTCGGAAACCATATTTTCCGCGGAATTTAATATTTTTTTCATCCCCTTACACGCCCCCCCTAAAGGATACCTCTTTGTCCCTGAAAATGTCCACAATTTCTTTTTCCGTCTGAACCATGCCGGGGCTGGCGATTCTTCCCATATAACGCATCGTCTCTTCGGCGGTTTTCCCGCAGATGCCGTGTTTCCCGTCGATTGATACGTCATCCAGGGCCAGCCGTACCGCCTTATACCCTATATCAATGGCCAGGGCGGCTTTCAACACGCAGGCGGGATTGCCGCCGGTACAAATGACGCCGGTTAAACTCGACGCCATGTTGGCGATAACCCTCTCCGCCTGCCTCGGGGAGCCTCCTTTTAAAAACAGCCGCCCCACACTTACGCCGGTACCGGCGGCGATGGCGCAGCCGCAGAAGGCCGACAACTTCCCCGAATACTCCTTGATATACATGGTCACGAGATAACTTAACGCGGTGGCCCGCAGCAGTCTTTCCCGGGGGATACCCTGTACCTGGCCGCAGGCATACAAGGGGATGGTACAAATAATTCCGTGATTCCCGCTGCCGGTAATGCTCATGGCGGGGCGGCCAAGGCCCAATACCCTGGCCTCTATGGCCGCGGATGTCATGGCGTGGGCGCTCTTGAGTTCGTCCTTCGAGAGAAGGACTCCGCCGTTATCGGCGATCAGGGTTTTGCATATCCTTGTCCGCCCGCTCCCGGCGCCCTCTTCCATAAGACCAAGCTGCAGATCATAGGCTTTCTGTATAAAGTCAATTTCGGGGCCGGGGACCTCTTCGGCGTAACCCCAGAAATCCCCCAGGGTAAACCGGGTAATGTCCGCCGGCACCGCTTCCCCCGGCGCCGTCTCCTCCGGGCGGTTTCCGCAAGCCTGATCCTCGGCGATAATTTTGCCGTTTAACATGACCCTGGCGATATGATCATGGGCGCCCTCTATGGTTACTTCCGCGAGGCCGCGCTCCGCCTTGACAACCGCCCTGATATAAAGGACGGAACTGATTTCATGAAGCCTAATCTCCACTTTCCCGGCGGCGATAAGTTTCCGGGCGGCCTCTATGTCCCCGTCGTCAATGCCCTCAAGGGACGCCAGGCCCCTGGTCCAGTCCCCCGCGGCGGCCCCCAGGGCCGCCGCGAACAAATTGCCCGTTTCTTCCGTGCCGGGGATGCCGCAGGTAAAGGCGTTCTTGTAGATCCCCGAATTAATTTCCAGCGTTACCGATACAATATCCCCGGAGGTTAAACTACGCGCCCTGGAGACCCCCAGGGCTATCGCTCCCGGTTCCGTTACCCCCAGGGATTCCCGCATGTCATTCTTTATAAGCCCGGTAAGGGGATGCACGAACTATTCCTTTTTCATACAGATGGTACATTTCCCGTCGCCCTTGGCGATAGTTTCAGGCAGTTCCAGAGTCCAGCCGTAACTGTCCATGGTCCCCCGGTCAACTTCCATACAGGCGTCGCACAGCGTCTCAATAAATTCCTTATCCTCAGAGTATTGCATCCAGCCCGCAACCATGGGGCAGTAGTTCACCTCCCAGACAAATTCATTGTCCGTCAGTTTCGCGATCCTCCCGTCATTCACCTTGACCAGGGTTTCCGAGGCGAATTCTTTGGCGAATTCCCGGATGTCGCTGGTACGGGGCAATTTATGGTATCCCTTGTACGCCCCCGCGGCATGAATGGCCTCCCGGATATCCGCCCAGGTCATACCCGCTTCCAGCCCGGCTTTTACTACCTGAAAAACCCACTTCCCCCGGTTTACGGAAGCGGCGCGAAGCTGCTGGGCTTCATAATCATCATTAAAGTTTTGCGCGGTGTTTTTGATCATACCCCTTACCCCCTATTTCTTCTTTATGCAAATTTCACAGGTTTTGTGTCCCTGACAGATGGTTTTACCCAAGGAAAACTCGAAACAATCGTAGGTATCCATAAGCCCCCGGTCCACTTCCATCGCTATATCACAGATCTGTTCGAGAAATTTTTGATCGTCCGTAAGTTTCGTCCACGCCCCGCACATGGGGCAGTAATGGAAATCAATATGGGCCTCGCCGTTCTCCATTTTTACCAGTTCCATTTCAAACAGGTTCCGGTTAATGTCGTCCATAAAGGCCTTTATAAATATTTCCAGATTATCCGTATCCGGATACTTCGGCCTGTTTGAACGGCCCACCGCGCGGACCCCCTTGCGGGCAAACTGCTCAATATCGTAGCCTTTATCCCGGGCGGTCTTGAGTAAAAAATAGTACCAAATCCCGCGATCCTCCGATGCCCTTCGCAGTTTAACAATCAGATCCTCTCTTATCGTCGGTAAATTTTGTATCATCGCTCTCCTCCGTAAAAAAAATAACACGTCATCTTGACAATAGACGCGGCAGCCACATAACTGAATCGGGAACATAGGCAATCACCATCAGCACCACCGACAGGGCCCCGACCCAGGGCCAGATATGGCGAATCATCCTGTCCGTCGGGACCCCGGTGGCCATTGCCGTCGTATAAAGCACCGTACCCACCGGCGGGGTCAAAAGGCCGATAGACAGATTGAGGCACATCAGCAGCCCGAAATGCACCGGATCAAAACCGAATTGCTGCACCACCGGCATAAAAACGGGAACCAGAATCATCACCGCCGGGGCCGAATCCATCACCATCCCCACAAAGAAGAGGAACAACTGGATAATCATGGTAATGACCAGGGGATTATTGCTAATCATCGATATGCCCCGGGCAATTGTCTGGGGGATATGGGCAATCGACAAATGCCACCCCAGAACTCCCCCCATGGCGCTTATGATAAGGATTGCCCCCGAAATGGTACCGGTCCTTATCAGCACCGTCGTCATGTCCCGCAGGGTAATTTTTTTATACACAAAGAAGCCCACAAGAAACACCAGTACGCAGACCACCGCGGCGGCTTCCGTCGGCGTCGCAATACCGGCGCCGATGGAAATCGCGGTGATAAAGGGCGCCAGTACGGAAAAACCGGCCCGTTTTCCCTTGACGAGGACCTCTTTTAAAGACGCCGACTGGGTCGATACCGGCCATTTGTACTTCCGCCCCGCAAAACTAATAACCAGGGTCAGGACTATCGCAATCATAATACCCGTAGGCAGCCCCGCCATAAACAGGTCCGCGATAGAAGTATTACTGGCGACGCAGTAAATAACGAAAAGCATCCCCGGCGGAATCATGGGCGCGATTATCGACACCGACGCGACGAAGGGGGCGGAAAAATTCTCCTCGTATCCGTCCTTTATCATCTCCGGATATATGGTGGTACTGAGCAGCGCCGCGGCGGCGTTCGCCATCCCCAACAGCCCTCCGATCATCACCCCCACCACGATGCTTACATAGCAAAGGCCGCCCCGGACCCTTCCGATAAGCACCCGGGCAAAATCCATCAAACGGTTAATATCCCCGGAAAGGCCCATCAGCTCCCCCGCCATGATAAACAGGGGGATAGCCATCAAACTGTAGTTGTTTGAGGTGGCGAACAGCTTTTGAGGAACCGCGAGCAAAAACGCGGGCCCCAGGTCGTGCAGTCCGATCAGGGCGGTCAGTCCCAGGGAGAAGGCTATGGGGACTCCGATAATTAAGGTAACCACAAATACCAGTATCATTATCATGATTTTTTTCTTTCCGGCGCGGCGCCGGCGGCCCCTGAGGGGGCATTCGCCAAAAGTTGAAGTATCTTGGTGATGGTCTTTATAAAACAAAGGCCGAACATCAATGGTATAAGGCCGTAGAATATCCACAGGGGTATCCCCATGCCCGATGTTCTCTGGTTCAGGGAGGTCGGCATAAGAAAGAGCCGGAATCCGAAGTAAACGACGCAGACCAGCATCACTACCGAAAAGAGTTCCGATACCACATAGGCGGCCGTATTGGCGGCCCCTTTAAAGCGGCTGATGATCAGCTCTATCCGCGCAAGTCTATTCTGCGAAAGCGCCAGATAACACCCAAGAAACGCGATAACCACCAGCAGCAATGTGGCGACTTCATCCGTCCATGTCAGGGGGCTCCGCAAAAAATAGCGCCACAACACCCCGCAAAATATAATAACAATCTGGACGGCCACCGCGATACTGACAAAAACCTTCGCGGCAGCGGCGCAGGCGTTATTAAAGATCTCCAGCCCCGCTATGATTCTTCCCATAAATATCCCGCTCCTCCTCAAATCCGGTTCAACACCGCCGTACCTCTCCAATGGGTCAATAAGTCAGAAAAGGAGGGGGCGCGCATTGATTTCAAAGGACGGACAATCCCGTCCTAACGAAGCCTTTCCCGCCGCTGCTCCCCCCTCGCTTCGAAGTCCTCACCCGGCCAGTGGCCGGGCTCCGGTCTTCTCCGCTCCCCCCACTCCTTATCAGACCTTAGCCGGGGGGATAAAAACTCGCTTGCGCGAGGGAGACGTTACCTTATCTCGTAAACACGCTCAATATTTCGCGTGCGCTATTGGGCGCCCCCTAACTCCGTAGTCCTCATTCCGGGGCTGCGCCCCTCCATTCCGGTCTACTCCGTTACCCCCTCTCCCGG
>JAISAK010000162.1 GCA_031266695.1 Treponema sp. | reverse complement strand
AAGTCCCGGGCTTACTGGGAAGGCTTCAGCAACAGTACCGTTACCCTGGATACCCTGACCGCCAACAACGATCCCCGCGCCGCCCCGGCCATTGCCGCCGCGGAGGCGAAGATCAAGGACGGAAGCCTGGAACCCTTTACCGGCCCCTTGAGCGATCAGAGCGGCGCGGTTAAGATTCCGGCGGGAACCAAAATGACCGGCGACGAAATCTGGAACATGGGCTGGTTTGTGAAGGGCGTTATCGGTACAATACCCAATTAGTGTTGTCCATAAAGACACATTACGGACCGCGGGGTCCGTGGTTTCCTTAAAATCCAGGAAAGGGGGCGCCGGGAGTGGCTTATATCGAAATGAGGCATATCTCAAAACGTTTTGGGACTGTGCCGGCCAATGACGACGTAGGCTTTTTCGTTGACCGGGGCGAGATAGTGGCTCTCCTCGGTGAAAACGGATCGGGAAAAAGCACCCTGCTTAATATGCTTGCGGGCCTTTACATTCCCGATTCCGGTTCCATTTATATCGACGGCCGGCGCCGTTTTTTCCATTCCCCCCAGGACGCCATTGCCGCCGGGGTAGGCATGGTGCATCAGCACTTCAAGCTTATCCCGGTGATGAACGCCTGGGAGAATATCAGCCTCGGCGAAAAAGCGGGGCTCAACCCCTTTATTGAACAAAAACGCGTTAACCGGAAAATCGCCGGCATCGAAGAACGCTTCGGCCTTGCGACCCTGCACGGCAAAAAAATTTACAATATGTCGGTAAGCGAAAAGCAGACCGTGGAAATTCTCAAGATGCTCTACCGGGGCGCTTCCGCGCTTGTTCTGGACGAACCTACCGCGGTGCTGACCCCTCAGGAAACGGAACAGCTCTTCGCGATGCTCCGGAACATGAAGCAGGAGGGCTGCGCCGTTGTCATCATTACCCACAAGCTGAACGAGGTAATGGAGATAAGCGACCGGGTGATGGTTATGCGCAAGGGGAAGGAAATCGGAACGGTCAATACCGCCGATACCAGCCCCCTTAAACTTACGGAGATGATGGTCGGCGCCAGCATCTCTCTGGAGATTCGGCGGGAACCGCCCGCGCCGAAGGCCAGGCCGGTGCTTGAGGTGAAGGATCTTTCCTGCTTCAACGAAGACGGCACGGCCGCCCTTGACGATGTGAGCTTTGACCTTTACGGCGGAGAAATTCTCGGAATCGCGGGTATTGCGGGAAGCGGCCAGAGGGAGCTGTGTGAAATTATCGCGGGGCTGCGGAGGGCCCGGCGGGGGCAGGTTCTGTGCGGGAGCGAAGATCTGCTGGGCCTCTCCCCCAGGGAAATCAAGAACCGGGGCGTTTCCATGAGCTTTATCCCCGAAGACCGGCTTGGCATGGGCCTGGTTGCCGGCATGAGCGTTACCGATAACATCCTCCTCCGGTCCTATGAAAAACGGCCGGGAGTTTTTATAGACCGGGCGGGCGGGAAGATTCTGGCGGAAAAGATAGTGGAGCGCTACGGCATTTCAACCCCCTCCGTTCAGCACATTGTGCGCAAGCTTTCGGGAGGCAATATACAGAAGGTGCTGCTGGGGCGGGAAATCGATCTTGGCCCGAAGGTACTCATTACCGCCTACCCCGTGCGGGGCCTTGATATCGGCGCTTCCTACAGCATTTACGGTATGCTCAACGAGCAAAAGAAGATGGGCGTCGCCGTACTGTATATAGGCGAGGATCTTGACGTACTCCGTGAACTCTGCGACAGGATCATGGTGATTCACGGCGGCAGGGTCATGGCTATTGTAGACCCCCGGGAGACTTCCAAGGAAGAAATGGGACTCCTCATGCTGGGGCAAAAAACGGAAGCGGTATGATACGAATAGCTGCGCGGCCCGAGGTTTCGGGCTTCAGGGAAAATCTTCTGCGGGCCGCGGCGGCCCTCATCGCCCTCCTTGCCTCGGCGCTTATTGTGGCCCTTATGGGGTACAATCCCCTGGAAGTATTCGCCAGGATTATTTCCGGTTCCCTGGGAACCGCCTACCGTGTTCGGGAAACGGTGAATAAGGCCATTCCCCTGACGGTTCTTTCCCTTGGGACGGCCGTCGCCTTCAGGATGAAGTTCTGGAACATAGGCCAGGAGGGCCAGTTCTATCTGGGGGCCTACGGCGCCTCCCTTGTCGCCTTCGCCTTTCCCGGCCTGCCGGCGCCCCTTCTTTTGACGCTGATGTTTTTCGCGGGCTTCTTCTTCGGGGGATTCTGGGCCTTTGTTCCGGCCCTGCTCAAAACGCGTTTTTCCACCAGCGAAACCCTGGTTACCCTCATGCTTAACTATATCGCCGCCAAGTGGATTTCCTATCTGCAGTACGGCCCCTGGAAGGATCCCAAGGGTTTGGGCTTTCCGAAGATTGCGGCCTTCAGTCCGAACGCGGTGCTTCCCGCTTTTCTCGGCGTACACATCGGCTGGATTATCGCGCTTTGCCTTGCCGCGCTGATGTACGTTCTCCTAAAGCGGACCAAGCTCGGCTATGAAATAGACGTTATCGGAGAAAGCGCGGCGACAGCCCGTTACGCGGGAATGAGCGTGTTCCGCATAACCCTTACCGCCATCGTGCTTTCCGGCGGCCTTTGCGGAATTGCCGGCATGATGCAGGCTTCCGCGGTTGAACGTTCCCTTTCGGATCAGCTTTCCGGCGGCCTCGGCTTTACCTCGGTAATAACTTCCTGGCTTGCGCGGCTCGATCCGCCTTCGATACTTGTCGTGGCCTTCCTCTTTTCCATTCTGATCCAGGGCGGCAATTTTCTCCAGTCAAGCCTGCAAATTCCCGCGTCCATTTCCCTTGTACTTCAGGGAATAATTATCTTCTTCGTTTTGGGATCGGAATTTTTTATCCGTTACCGCTTTGTGTGGTCAAGCGAAAAGGAGGAAAAAGAATAATGGCGGAATTTTTCAATGCCCTCACCCTGTTTCTCCAAACCGCGGTGCAGATGGGAACCCATATTCTTTTTGCCGTCCTTGGCGGCATCCTCTGCGAAAAAATCGGCAATATGAATCTCGGCATCGAGGGAATGATGCTTATGGGCGCGTCAATCGGTTTTTCCGCCGCCCTTGCCACCGCGAATCCCTTTGCGGCCGTGGTTGCCGCCGGACTTGCCGGCGCCGCCGGTGCTTTTATCTACGGCGTCATCACTATTACCCTCAGGGGCAACCAGGTGGTTACCTGCCTTATCCTGACCATTTTCGGCACCGGGGTTTCCGGCTTTTTGGGCAAGGGGCTTTCGGGAAAGGCCCTGCCCGATCCGGTGTTACAGGCCTTTGCGCCGGTCCGGGTTCCCCTGCTGTACCGTATTCCCGTTATCGGCAAAATCTTTTTTGAGCAGAGCCCCTATGTGCTTGCCGGAATGATCCTCGCGGCGCTGCTTTACGGTTACTTCCGCTGTACCAGGGCCGGCCTTAACGCGCGTTCGGTGGGTGAAAATCCCGCGGTTGCCGACGCGGCGGGCATTCCTGTTATACGCTACAAATACGCCCACGTTACGGCGGGAGGCTTTCTCTGCGGTGTGGGCGGCGCCTATCTTTCACTGGTCTTTGTCCCCCGCTGGCAGGAGAATATTACCGCCGGCGCGGGATGGATAGCCGTAGCCCTGATCATCTTCAGCACCTGGAATCCGCTGAAGGCGGTTTTCGCGGCTTACCTTTTCGGCGCGCTTAAAGGGGTGGGCTTCAAGTTCCAGAACATCGATCTCAGCATCTTCGGAAAGAAAATTATTTTCTATCCCCAGCTTCTTGATATGCTTCCCTATTTCGCCACCATAGCGGTTCTTGTCATCATTACCCGGCGGAAGAAAAAAGAATACCAGGCTCCCGCGGGCCTCGGCGCTTCCTATTTCAGGGAAGAACGGTAATGCGGAATCTTCTGATTAAAAACGCCCTTGTGGTAACCGAAGGGGCGGAAGAAATTCTCGACCTGCTCACCGAAGGGGAAATTATCAGGGCCCTGGCAAAAAACATCCCCCCCCAAAGCGGCTTTGAAGTGATCGACGCGGCGGGGAAGATCGTCATTCCCGGCGGGGTGGATGTCCATACCCACATGAACCTTGATGCGGGAATCGCCGTGGCCTGCGATGATTTTTATACGGGCACCGTAGCCGCCGCCTGGGGCGGCACCACGACCATCGTGGACCACCCCGCCTTCGGCCCCGCGGGCTGCGGGCTGGATCACCAGATAAAAAAGTACCACGGCTTTGCGGAGGGCAGGGCCGTTATTGATTACGGCTTTCACGGGGTAATACAGCATGTGGACGACGGCGTGCTGCGCGGAATGGAAACCCTTGCCGCGGAGGGGATCACCAGCTACAAGGTCTACCTTACCTACGGATTCAAGCTTTCCGACGGCGATGTCTTTCGCGTGCTGAAGCGGGCCGGGGAACTGGGGCTTTTGATCACGGTTCACCCCGAAAACGACGGGGTTATCAACCTTCTGCGGGAACAATTTGTCCGGGAAGGAAAGACCAGCCCCCCTTACCACCCCCTTTCCCGTCCCGCCGAATGTGAGGCGGAGGCCATTAACCGGATGATCCTCTTCGCGAAAATGGCCGGCTGCGCGCCTCTCTACATCGTCCACCTGAGCAACGCTTTGGGGCTGGAGTACATCACCGCCGCGCGGCGGAGGGGACAGCAAAACCTTTACGCCGAAACCTGCCCCCAGTACCTTCTGCTCGACGACAGCCGTTATGCGCTTCCTGAACTTGAGGGGCTCAAATATATCATGTGTCCGCCCCTCCGCAAGCCCCGGGATCAAGAGATCCTCTGGCGGGGCCTTGCGGCGGACATCAATACGGCGGCCACCGATCACTGCCCCTTCCTCTTTAAAAGCCAAAAGATTCTCGGAAAGGACGATTTTACCAAAACTCCCAGCGGCGCGCCCGGGGTCGAGGAACGGATTCCCCTCATGTACAGCGAAGGGGTGGGGAAAAAGCGGATCAGCCTCCGGCGTTTTGTGGATCTCTGCTGCACAAACCCGGCGAAAATTTTCGGCCTGTACCCCAAAAAGGGAACCATCAGGGAAGGGTCGGACGCGGATTTGGTTATCCTTGATCCGGAAAAAAATGTTACCCTGGGAAAAGATACGATCCACGGCCGCGCCGACTACACCGCCTACGAAGGTTTCCGGGTTCAAGGCTGGCCGGTCTGTACGATTTCCCGCGGCGAGGTAATTGTCCGGGACGGAAAATTCAGCGGCGCCGCGGGGCGGGGAAAGTTTCTTGTCCGCGGCCCGGGCGTGGAGGCCCGATAGGGCAGGGCGGCCGGAAGGGAACATGAAAGAACTTTTTCTTGCGATGAAGGATCTCCTGGCGCGGGGCGAATCCTTTGCGCTGGTTACCGTGGTCGGAGCCTCCGGTTCAACCCCCCGGGGGCCCGGCGCGCGCATGCTGGTCGGAAGGGAAGGCCGGCTCTGGGGAACCATAGGCGGCGCCCTGCCGGAGCATCTCGCGATTGAGGACGCCCGATCCCTTGTCAGGCGCGGCGGCGGGAGCTGCCTGGCGGATTACATTCTTCACGAGAACGAGGCCGCGGATATAGGCGCAAAGTGCGGCGGCGAAATTTCCGTTTACTCCCGCTGCCTTGATTCAGGCGATTCCCGGCTTGCCGCCCTGGTTGAAAAGGCGCTGGAGTGTTTTTCGGAAAAGAAAGCGTCCTGGTTCATCATGGCTCTGGACGGCGGCGGGGGAAGCCCCGGCGCGTCTTTCTGCCTTGCCCGCAAAGACGGGGCCGTCCTGGGCGCCGTGCCCGGCCGCCTGCCCCCGCTGCTGAAAAATCAATGCGTCCGCCTTGAGCGGGAGGGCCTTGTCTGGTTCTCCCAGCCCCTCGCGGCGGAGGGCTTTGTCTATGTTTTCGGCGGCGGCCATGTGGCGCAGGAACTGGTTCCCCTCCTCAGCCGCCTGGATTTCCGCTGCGTCGTGTTTGACGACAGGGAAGAATTCACCCAAAAGAACCTTTTCCCCGGCGCGGCGGAGATTATTCGGGGCGATTTTAAAAAAATCGGCGCCAGCCTCAGCCTGGGCCCGGAGGATTACGCGGTTATTGTTACCCGGGGGCATATCTGGGACTTCGACGCCGAGGCCTTTGCCCTGAAAAGCGACGCCCCCTATATCGGCGTTATCGGAAGCCGTACCAAGCACGCCTTTGTAAGAGAAAAGCTCCTCGAAGCGGGCTTCGGCGAAGAAGAGATTAACGCGCCGAGGGTACACGCGCCCATCGGCCTTGACATCGGGAGCAAAACCCCGGCGGAAGTGGCGGTCAGCATCGCCGGAGAGCTTATCCGTACCCGGTCAAAACTGATGCAGAGCGACGCCATTTAAAATCATTTGACCAATTATAAAGAAGACTTACCGCTAAGTCGAATAAGTCAAAGAAGCAGGAATGAAAGAAGAATTTTACCACGAACGGCACTAACGGACACGAACGGAAGGGAAGAGAAGAATTGACCACGGAGGGCACGGAGTTTGCGAACCTTTGGTTCGACAGAGTTTTTGTTACAAATCTAACGCCCCTAAGACAGCTATTCCGTACTATGGCTTTTTTAGGGGCTCCCACCGCGCTGCTTTCAACCGCACAACACGCTCCCGTGTGCTTCAAACCTTCGGTTTGTTGTGGGTGTCCACTCCGTGTTTCTCCGTGTAACTCCGTGGTTTTTCTTAAATGCAGTAATCGCTTATCAGTGGTTTTAGTGTAATCAGTCTACTAGCACAACGAACCGTCTTTCTCCTGTGCCCAGTGATCCACCACGATGTTCGGCGCGTAGACAAACATTACGTGCATATCCTCCGCTCCGGTATTTCTAAGGGAATGGCTTTTGCCTTTTTCGATATAGATGTAGTCGCCGGCGCGCGCCGGCCGGGTTTCGTCT